>NZ_JBHWJJ010000025.1:79566-80828 GCF_042732005.1 Streptomyces sp. NPDC059851
GGGGCCCCCGCCGACGGGCCGGGCCCCACAGCTCCCCGGGCCGCTACTTCGGACCGAAGGTGAGGATGAGCTGCGGAGCGGCGTCCGCGGCGGTCGACTCCTTCGACCAGATCCACAGCGGGTCGGTGCCCTTGCCGGTCAGCGCGAGGGCGTGGTTGCCGCCCAGCAGCGACGAGACCGCGGCGGTGTCCAGCTGGGCGCTGTGCAGGGCCGAGCCGTCCGGGACGGCGGCGAAGCTGCCCAGCGGGGTGGTGCCCACGGCGGGCTTGGTGTTGTACGAGGTGGTGTCGCCGCTCCAGGTGCCGGTGACGGGGACCACGGAGACGGTGTCGGCGGTGCCGGCGCCGCTCTGGGTGGAGGTCTTGACCTGGAGGACGGCGGACTTCAGGACCTGCCCGGCCGGCGCGGCCGGCACGTTGAAGCGCAGGTAGGTCTGGTAGAGCGGGTTGCCGCGGACGGCGAGCGAGGTGGCGGTGCCGTTGGCGGCGCTCGGGGCGCCCTGGTTGACGTAGGTGTCCTCGGTCGCGGTGACCTTGGAGACCGTGTCGGACGGGGCCTTCGCCAGGTCGAAGTGGTTCTTGACCTGGGCCGCGGTGAGCACCTTCGGGTAGACGGCCGTCTCGTCGATCTGGCCGGCGAAGAAGTTGCTCGTGGGGCGGTTCGGCCAGCCGGACAGGTTGTCACCGCCGACGTGCCAGTAGCCGGCGTAGGAGGCCGAGTCCGTGACGTTCAGGGTGCCCTTGTTCTGGCCGTCGACGTACAGCGCCATGCCCGAGGGGCCCTGGGTGGCGACGACGTGGTGCCACTTGTTGTCGTTGTACGTGTCGAACAGACCGGTGGTGATGGTCCGCGCCGAGCCGCTGTACACGCCGAACGCCAGACGTCCCGCGTTGGTCATGTAGATGTGCTTGTCGAACGAGCCGCTGTTGCGCGTGGTGTTGTTGCCGAAGCCGACGAGCTTGCCGCCGCGCGTGGTGCTCGTCTTGAACCAGGTCTCGATGGTGTAGGTGTTCGAGACGGTCTGGCGGTGGTCGCTGTGGACCTTCTGGCTGGTGCCGTTGAAGCCCATCGCGGTGCTGGCGCCGCTGATCGCGCCGGGCGTCTGGCGCAGGGCCGGGGCGTTGACCTGGATGCCGCTGGTGTTGCCGCCGTCCGAGGAGTCGGCCGCGTACGGGCTGACGGTGTCGTCGTAGCGCCAGTACAGCTGGGCGCCGTCGGCGCGGACCTGGGCCGGGTAGGCCTGCGGCGCGTTCGGGACGGTC
>NZ_JBHWJJ010000026.1:0-78798 GCF_042732005.1 Streptomyces sp. NPDC059851
AGAACGTGATCGTGGGGTTCGTGATGTTCCTGGCCGCGGCCCTGTGCTGGCCCGTACTGGCGAAGTTCATGGTGTTCACCACCAACGGCGCCGGTACCTCCCTCGCCTCGGGCTGGATCAGCTCCCTCGGATCCTCCGCATCCTCCGGGGCGGGCGGCGGGCCCAGCGGGGCGGGAGCCGTCGGCGGTGGTACCGGCTACACCAAGGCCCTGGACTCCGAGAACGCCACCGCCCAGGCGGCCTCCTCGACCTCGACCTCGGCCTTGGCGTCGGTGGCGGCGGGCCGCCGGTCCGGCTCGGCCGCGCAGTCCGCGGCCCGCTTCGGCGGCAAGGCCCTTACCGTCACCACGCTCGGGCTCCAGGCCCTGGCGACCGGAAAGGACACCTTGGAGTCCGGTCTGGCCAACACGGCCGCCCACGCGGGCCTCGACCAAGGAGTCGCGGGCGGCCGGCACGTGGTGGTCCCGCCGCGTCGACAGCCCACCCCCGCACCGATCGGGACCCCGCCGCCCCCGCACCCGCGGAACCCCACGCCCCACTCCTCCCCCAAGGGATGACCGTGTCCCAGCCCGTTTCCTACTCGGGGTGGCGGTCCGAGACCACCGGCTTCTTGGGCTGCCTGTCCGGCCCCGGCTTCACGATCGCAGTAAGGCACCGGATTCCCGCGGCTACCCGACGCAAGCTGTTCGTCTCCGAGCAGCTCGGCGTCGTCCACGACCCCGTCGCCGGCACCTACAGCGCGATCTGGACCTCCGGGCACGTCAGCGCGGACGCCCCGGACGCCGCCGTCCCGGTCCGCGAACTCGCGGCCACGGGTCAGGGGGCCGGCTCGGCGGCCGTCGCGTTCGCCCGCGACCTGATCGCCTCCTGCAAGCCCTGCATCCAAATCGCCCAGGACACCCGCCTCCTGGACATGACGCGCGAGGCCATCGGCCCGACCGACACCGAATGCGGACTGATCGGCTCGTGGGGCGCGGGCCAGCGCGGCCGCGTCCTGTGGAAGGTCGGCCGCGGCGGCGGGTCCCACGCCGTCCAGCTCGTCCTCTCCCGCACCGGGGAGCGGCCGTTCGAGACCGACGAAAAGATGGTGATCTGACGTGGCCGGACGGGGGCTCACCGCGGGACTGGACGACAGCAGCCTGCTTGCCGCGTACGCGGCGGGGGTGGCCGTCGCTGTCGGCGGTTCCGTCCTCCTCGCCGCGCCCCTGGCTTCCTTCGTCTCGGGAGGCGGGTGGGCGCACAGCTCCCAGGGCGCGCCCGTGACCGTGGTTCTGGCCCTGGCGAGGGGGCCGGCCGCGGTGTACGACCCGGCGCCGCCCGCCTGGCTCTTCTACGTCCTGACCGTACTGCTGGTGCTGCTCCTGGGCCTGGCCGTCGTCAAGGCGGCCGGCCGCGTCTCGTTCGGCGGGCGTGGTGGGGGCGCCCAGTGGGGCGGGGCGAGGGTCGAGAAGAAGATGGCTGCGCGCGACGACCCGGGCCGACGCACCAACCGGATCACGGCCGGGCGCGGACTGCATACGAAGAGGGTCGTCGCCGCCCAGCCCAACATCAGCGCCACGGTGTTCGGCGTCCCGGGTTCATCGAAGACCACGGGCCTGGTCCTGCCCAACGCTGCCGAATGGGAGGGGCCGCTGGTGGTCACCACCACCAAGGCGGCCGACCTGGACATCATCCGCGCCCGCCGCCGATGGTTCGGGCCGGTGTGGGTGATCGCCCCCGCCGGCATCCCGGGCGGGGACGCCGACCACTGGTCCCCGGTGGCGTACTGCACCGACGCCAAGGCCGCCGACCGCATGGCGGCCTGGCTCGCGGAGGCTTCCTCCTCGGCCGGGGACGAGCGTGCGGCCCCGTGGGTCGACCAGGCCAAGAGCGTCCTGAAGGGCATCCTGCTGGCCGCCCACCTCTCCGGCGGCGGGATCAGCGACCTGCGCCGGTGGATCACCCTCGGCAAGGACGCCGTCGACCACGTCCGCGCGGTCCTCCTCGCCCACGGGTACACCGACGTCGCCGACGACTACGCCTCCCCGTGGCTGCGCCTGCACGAGGACGGCATCGGCTCGATCCAGTTCAGCCTCAACGTCCTCGCCCGCGTCTTCGCCGACGAGGAGGTCCGCGAGACCTGCGCCCGCTCCGACTTCGACTTCGAGGACTGGCTCGACAAGCGCGGCACCATCTGCGTCATCGCCTCCGAGGCCGACGCCGACCGCTTCGCCCCGCTCATCAGCTCCCTGATCGCCGGCGCCATCCATGCCGCGGAGACCCGGTACAACCGCTACGGCCGGGCCATCGACCCCGCCGTCGGCGTCTTCGTCGACGAGGCCGGCAACATGCTGCGCTACCCGCGCCTGCCCAACATCCTCACCACCGGCCGCGGCATGGGCATCGTGCTCCTGACGGTCTGGCACGACCTGTCCCAGCTCCGCGAATCCCTCGGCCCCCAGAAGGCCAACACCGTGCTGTCCGCGTCCGGACTGCGCATGCTCCTCCCGGGCTGCGGCGACCTGGAGACCCTGCGCTACTTCTCCGGCCTCTACGGGCGCACCGAGGTCATGAAGACCAGCCACGGCCGCTCCCGCGGAGACCACTCCACGAACACGCAGGCCGTCGAGACCGACCTCGCCCCCGTCCACTGCCTCCAGCAGCTCCCCGACTTCACCGCGATCGCGCAGTACACCAACCTTCCGCCGATCAAGGTCCGCATGCGGCTCACCTTCCGCGACAAGGACCTCAAGAAGCTGCTGACCGACCCCGCGACGACCACCCAGGGGAAGTGACCTGATGACCGACCTCAACCCCGCCGACCTTTGGCCGGCTCCGCCCGGGGCGCCGCAGATCGAGCCGCAGCGGTGGGTGTGGGCCGCCATGGATCCGGCGGAGCGCCGCCTGCGCCTACGCGAGCTCGCGGCGTGGGTCGACTGGGTCCGGACCACTTTCGAGCTGCACAACGTGATCACCCACTGCTGGTACCGGCACTCCCCGGTCGTCGAGCACCTCACCGCCCTCTACACCGGGTGGATGCGCACGTACGCCGGCGAAGCCGAGCCGGGCCGCGAACTCGCCGAAGCCGACTGGATCAACACCTTGCACGCCTTCACACCGCGCCTGCAGCTCCCCGCCTGTGTCACCGGCACCCACCAGGACCCGCCGCCCCGCATCCCCCGCCCCGCCAGCGCAGACGAGGAGTTCGACCTCCACCTCGCCCTCTCGGACGCCACGACCGCACCTGCCGTCCTGCCATCCACCCCGCGGCCGCCGAGCTGGCCCGCCGCGACGCCGAGCTGAACGCCCCGCTCTAAGCCGGAGGCACGCATGGCCACACCCAACGAACCCGACGTCGCCCACGCGGCTGCGGTCGCCGGCTGGTCCGACTGGTGGTCCGGCTTCGAGGGCGTCCTCACCGCGTACGCCAAACCCAACCTCGATGTCGAAGACGTCCGCGAAGCGCTGACGGCCCGAGCCCGCTCCCGCCCCACAGCCGGCCACCACGACACAACCGAACACCGCGGCTGCCGTTCGATTGCGGCGGTCTCATGAGACCGCCGCGTGTCCTGTCCGCCTTCCCAGTACCCGTCCACGAGCCGGGGAGCCAGCGAACTCCCGGCACCGTTCCTCGGACGAGCCGTGCAGGACCTACAGGGACCGCGACGGCCCCTCACGTTCCGGCGGTCGGATACGCGGTGCCTGCTGGGGCGGCCGGCGTGGGGCTGCCCCGAGCGCGGCCAGGTGCTGCCGACCGGCAGCCTCCGCCTTGCCTGCCGTCGGCGGCAGCAGACGCCGGCGGTCCTGCTCGGCACCGGCCGCGGCAGCGGCCGCCTGGAGCCCCACCGCGCGTCGGACTGCCTGCGCCGAACGCGTGGCGGCGTACCGCAGGTCCTCCTGGGCGGATCGGCGAGCCCGCGCGAGTTCAGCAGCCGATGCCCCGCGCTCGGCGAGCCGGTCCAGCCGCTCCTCGACGGAGGTCTGCGGCACCTGCGCCGCGGCCGCCTGCTGCTCCGCTGCCCGGGCGGCGGCCGCCGCCCGGGCACCCTGCCGGGAGAGGTCCTGGTCGCTCAGCAGAAGCAGCGGGTGCAGCGTCGGCCGGGCCAGCCGGTCGATGCGGGCCAGGGGACCGGCCCACTCCGGGCCCGTCTTCAGGTGGAGCTTGCCCTGCGACTGGAGGAAGTCCGCGCTCTCCGAAACCGTCCACGGACGGGAACGCTCCTGCTCGATCGCCTGCGCCAGGGCCGGCTGCTGCTGCCACTGCCCGGAGCCCGAGCCGTCGAGGGCGTTGGAGTAGCGCGGCTCGCCCTCGCCGCGGCGGAAGACCGAGACGTGGTCGGCGAGGGCCTGCTCGTCGATGAGCCGGGCGAGGTCGAGGATCCCGCTGTAGGACTGGTCGGCGTTGGCCTGCACCGTGAGGCGGCCGCTGCCGCGCTCCTTGGCCTGCTCGTGGTAACGGTTGACGATGCCCTGGTTGCTCATGGCCTCGGACACGCCCATGACGACGACCTCGACCCGGAAGCCACTCCCCCGGTAGGCCCGCATCGTCGCCGCTACCGCCTCACCGTCCTGCGAGGTCTCCTGGATGACGGCGTTCAACCGGTTCTCGCGCACGTACTCGTGGGCCCGGGCCATCCACCGGCGGCCGTCCGCCCGCGTGTGGGCCGCCATGAGCTTGCCGTCCTGCTGCATCAGCCGCGCGTACTCCGGGTGGAACGGCTTGTACAGGTCGCTGTCCACGTCGATGCACCCGCCGCGCTCGCTCAACGCGTCCGCGAGCATCTTCCCCACGCGGGTCTTGCCGGAGCCGGGCTGACCGACGAGGAACACCACCGTCGGCTTCTGCTGCGGCAGGCACCCGGCGAAGTGATCGGGGACGATCTCGTTCAGGAAGGTGTCCCTGTTCCGGGCCTCCGGTAACGGGTACCGGGCCGCCTCCGGGCCGGTCACGAGCCCTCCATCAGCTGACGCGCCAGGGCTGCGTAATGCCGGCGGACCTCTGCGATCCGCTCGTGGTCGCAGGGGTCGAGCCGCTCCCGGACCCGGGCCAGCTCCCCGCGCCGGTCACGCCACTGCCCGATCAGCTCCGCATCCGGAGACGGCTTGCCGCGCTCGGCATGGATGCAGGCGGTGTACGCGCCGACCGCGCCGTTGATCGCCTCGATCGCGGCCTCGTAGGCCACCGACTCCTCGCTCGACCACTCGAAACCGCTGATCGATGCGATCACCGGCTCTTGCGAAGGTGTGGGACCGGTCACCGGTGTCCTCCCCTTGAAGACGGTCTTGCTGGAACGCTCAAGTATGTCCGGCATGCTGCCGGAGAACCCATGCGGTATTCGCCCGGAGACAGCTCGGGAGGACGGGTCGAACAGCGCGGATGTCCGTCGGCGAGAACCGCCGCATGGTGACGGCTCGGCACCGGAGGGAGCAGTCGGTGTCCCCGATGCGGACGACCGGCTGCTTCTTCTGCTGCCCCTACTGGGCGATGCCGCCGTGCCCCCGGAAGCGGTGGACAGCGTCGTCAGTGCGCTCGTCGCCCGAGGGGCGCCTGAAGACGGCGAGCCGCTGGCGCGCCGCCTCCTCCAGGGGCACCCGATGTGGGGGCCTGCCACCTGGTCGTTCGACGCCGACGAGCGCAGCTGGACATGCGAGGGCGAACACGGCCCGCGGAGCGTTCCGCTGGGCGACCACCCGTCCGCAGAGCACCGAGCCGCCCTGGAGGCATGCCTCACGACCGGACGGCCTCAGGCCGCCCGGTCGTGAGCGGAGCTGAGGTCAGGCGGCCTCTGCAGCCGTCTCGACTGTTTCAGGTTGGCGATCGGAGCCGTCGGTACGAGCTCGGCGCGGCATGCGCCGCCGCGGACGACCCCGCCCAGGAGGCGTATGCCCGCCGTCGGGCTCGGCAGCGTGATGGGTTTGCTCGCCTCTGGTGATCAAGTACTGCGACCTTGCTCGGGGAGGTAGGGGCCGAAGTGATCGGCGACGATCTCCGCGATCCCGGTTGCGTCGCGGGAACCATCGACCGCGATCACGCGAATGCCGAGCTGGTGGGCCTTGCGGACGGCGTCCTCGGCGACGAGTCGGTCCCGGGCCAGTCGGTTGGCCTGCGCTCGGGCGGGGTCGCTGACGCGGTGCCCGAGCGAGGTCGCCCGGGGTAGTTCGCGGACCTGCTGATCACGGAACCCGGGCGTGGGCACCATCACGATCATCCGGCGCGGTGAATCGATGAGGGGTGCGACGAGTTCGGGTCGAAGCCCCCAGCCCTCGGCGATGACCGGGTGGCCGGACACGAGTGCGCGCAGGTCGTCGAGAGCCCATTGGAACCGGTCCGGGAAGCCGGCCAGGGTCTCGGTGGCCATCTCTTCCGGGGTGGTGTGGACCCACACCTCGTTCGGGTCGGGCCCGGTGACGGGCTCGCCGAGAGCGACGCGACGGGCGATCCTGCGATCGTTGTGCCCGCGGGCGTCGTGGTAGTCGTAGTGGTAGACCGTGACGCCGTATTGAACGGCCAGCAGTCGGGAGACGGTCGACTTGCCGGCCCATTGGCCGCCTCCGATCCACAACGCCCGGCGCAAGGTCCCGAAAGGATCCCAGACCTCACCGTCGACAAGGGAGTCTCGGCCCGACATGTGGTGTTGTCCTCCTGCGTCGGATTGCGGCGACTGATTCCGGCGGCGTAGGCGGCCCAGTCTCCGGCTGCGGCTCACTGCCATGTGACGGCGACGGTGGTGTCGACGTCAAGGGCGTGGACGAGGACTGCGGTGGGCAGTTCGGTGGCGATGCGCGCCGGGCGCGTCACCGCCGCGTGTGCGTTCACTGCGGTCCGGACGCCCTGGAGTGGCTGGTCCTCGCCGCGCGGCCCCCGACGATCCGACGATCCGGCATCACCCTGACGAGCTGAGGTCAGCAACCGAAACGGGCCGCCCGGCCCACGGCCGGACGACCCGCAAGAGGAGTTTCAGCAGCCTTCCACCAGTGCTGCGAGTTCCCCGAGGACTCGGGCGGCCGGCGCCGGGTCGACCAGCCACTTCAGGTGGCTGCCCCCGAGGGTGCGGACGTCGTACGGGTTGTCCGGCGTCAGTGCGTTGCCCTCGCGGATCAGCCGGTCCTGAATGGCGAGCGGCAGGCTCGTGTCGTCGGCCAGGCGTATGTAGGTCTTCGGTATGCGGCCCCAGGTCTCGGCCCGTGCCCGGTCGGCGGAGGTGCCGACGTCCAGGTTCTCGTCGGGCTGGAAGGTGTTCAGGAAGGTGAGGAACTCCTCGTCGGTGCCGTCCGCGAGGAAGGCCGCTTTGAAGGCCGCGAGGGCGTCCGGATCCGCGGTACGGAAGTTGACGCGGAGCAGGCCGAGTTCGGCCGGGTTCCCGGCCAGCGCCAGGCTCAGGGCAGCGACGTCGACCGTAGCCATTTCCGGCTCGGCGTAGTAGCCACTGACGTCGAGATCGACGGGGCACCACGCCGAGACGTAGACGATGCGGTCGACCAGGTCGGGCCGTGCGTTGGCCGCGGCGGTAGCGGTGACACCGCCGCGGCTGTGGGAGACGAGGATCACCGGCCCGTTCTGCTTGGCCCTTTCGAGGATCCCGATCAGGTGCGCGGCATTGTCGGCGAGCGTGACGCCCTTGATCGAGCCGGGTGCCGTGGCGAGCCCTTCGGGATCCTGTGGCGCCTGGTAGGCGCGCGTGTAGGTCGCCCCGAAGCCGTGGCCGGGCAGGTCCACGGCGACCGAACGGTGTCCGAGGAGGCCGAGTTCGGCCTGGAGCGGTGCGAACGAGAAGGAGTTCGAAAAGGCTCCGTGAACCAGTACGAACGTCGGCTGCATCTATCTACTCACTTTTCTGCTGTTTTGCGGTACTGCGGTACACACGTCACCCCGCACCGCTCCACGAACCTCGATGGCATCACAGAGCTAATGATCACCATGGTTCGGCGGCAACGATCAAGGTTTTATGACAGCGGACGCCATGTGATGACGGCCCGCCGGAGAGGGAGGTGGCTGGCTGACACGGCGGCGGCACTGACCGAGGAGAGGACGCGACGGCGCACGGGGTGTACGTCAGTGGTGGAATCCGACGCGGTCGGAGGCGTGCGAGTGGCCGTCGTCGAGGCGCTTGACGGCTCTGCGCACGTCGTCGGCGAGGAGTTCGATCTCGTCGCGGTCGACGCCGTGGCGGATCAGGACGCGCTGGATGACGGTTTCCTGGCGGTCCGGGGGCAGGGGGTAGGAGGGCACCTGCCAGCCGCGCATGCGGAGCTGGTCGGAAAGGTCGTACAGGCTCCAGCCGACGGACTCGGGGTCGGTGAGGGTGTAGGAAACGGCGGGCAGGGCGCCGACGCCGTCGTAGAGCAGGGTGAAGGGGCCCATGTCGGCGATCTGCCGGGCGAGGTGCTGTGCGGTGTCGGCGCAGGCCTGGTACACCCGCCGGTACCCCTCACGGCCCAACCGCAGGAACATGAAGTACTGGGTGACGACCTGGCCGCCGGGGCGGGAGAAGTTGAGGGCGAGGGTGGGCATGTCGCCGCCGAGGTAGTCGACGTGGAAGACCAGACCCTCCGGTAGTGCGGCCTGGTCGCGCCACAGGGCCCAGCCGACGCCGAGCGGGGCCATGCCGTACTTGTGGCCGGAGGCGTTGATGGAGGCCACGCGCTGCACCCGGAAGTCCCACGTCAGATCGGGGTGCAGGAAGGGGGCGATGAACCCGCCGGATGCCGCGTCCACGTGCAGGGGGACGTCCAGTCCGCTCTCGGCCTGGATGCGGTCGAGCTCGGCGGCGATCTCGGCGACCGGCTCGTAGGTGCAGGTGTAGGTGACGCCGAGGATCGCTACGACGCCGATGGTGTTCTCGTCGACGTGGTCGCGCAGCTGGTGGGGCAGCAGGCCGGTCGCCCCGGGCTCCACCGGGACCTGGCGCAGCTCGACGTCGAAGTAACGGGCGAATTTCTCCCAGCACACCTGTACGGGGCCGCACACCAGGTTCGGCCGGTCGGTCGACTGCCCGGCGGCGCGGCGGCGGTCGCGCCAGCGCCACTTCAGGGCGAGACCGCAGAGCATGGCTGCCTCGCTGGAACCGGTGGTCGAGCAGCCCACCGCATCCCCGGCGGGACTGTGCCAGAGGTCGGCGAGGATGTTGACGCATCGGGATTCGATTTCAGCGGTCTGCGGGTACTCGTCCTTGTCGACGATGTTCTTGTCCAGGCACAGGTCCATCAGGCGGTGGACCTCGTCGTCCGTCCAGGTGGTGCAGAAGGTGGCCAGGTTCTGCCCGGCGTTGCCGTCCAGGAGGAGCTCGTTGCACAGCAGTTGGAAGACGACGGGCGGTGGAGAGGGCAGCTCGGGCATTGAGCGTTTGGGCAGGGGGCGCTCGCTCAGCGGCGAGGCGAAGACGTCGACGGCCGGGTCGGCCGTCGGTTCCTGGGCGCTGTGGAGAGCCACCGGTCACCTCTCGTATCGGTCTGCGCAGTCCACGTCGGACATTACGAACACTCCCGGGCGTCGGCATGTGGACGTACTCCGTCCCGGGCGCGGGCGGAAGGCGAAGCGGAGCCGGTCCAGGTACGTCGACCGCTCCGGCTACGTCGGCCGTTCTCCGCTTCATCGGCCGTTCTCCGCTTCACCGGCCGCTCTCCGCTTCACCGGCATGGCGGGCCCGCTCGGCTCCGGAGTGCCGGCCATCGAGTGTTCTTCTGCCGGCAGAACCGGCCGGGGGCCATACCCCTGACGGGCCGGGCGCGTTTTCCCGGGCATGGGACGGCTTGCCCGTACGGTGGGCCGCCTGGCCCGGCCCGTTGAGTGGGCGGCACGGACGGTTACGGATACGGCATGGAGGAAGAAGCGGGATGACGGAGGCCATGGCGAGCGAGCTGGACGACCGGGTACTGGGGCGCAGGTGGACGGTGCGTCTGGACGCCGCGGGTCGTGGCAATGCGGCGGTACGCGTCTCGTGCAGCCGTCCTTCCTGTGCCGAGCAGCGTCTGCCGTCCGCACCCGCCGGCCGCGCGGCTGCAGTCGCCCACCTCAAGACCCACCTGCGGGCCGTCTCAGCGCCCCGGGCCGACGCGTACTGCGCCTGCCGGGCCGACAGCTGCCGCACGCACATCCGTCCCGCTGACCGGCAGCTGCGTGCCGAGCCGTGGCGGTGCGGCGGGGCCGTGGTCCTCGCAGTGGTCAGCGATCGGGAAGGGCGCTGGTGGCAAGCCATGGAGTGCTGCTCACGGTGCGCGGCCGCCATGCCCGGTGCGAAGGTCGTCACCACCCCTGCGGTCGCCGCCCCCGGCCCGGCGGCCGACGCCCCGGTCACTGCCGGCCGCCCGTCAACCGTTCCGGCCGGCGCGCCGCAGTTCTCCGACCGTCCCTCGCCCGCGGCCGGTCCGGGGGAGGTACCGGCGCCCCGCTCTGCGCCGCCGCGGCGCCGCCATCCGCACGGGAAGATCGCGCAGCGGATCATCCCCTCCGACCTGCGGCCCGTCGTCCTGCGGGATGAGCTGGCCGAACTCGGCGACCTGTTCCGCGCCTACCAGCAGCGCACCGAACCGGACCTGGAGCTGCTCGCCCACCTCCAGGAACGCAAGGCCCGTGCGTTCACCACCTGGGCCGACGTCACCTGCGACGGCGCGCTGCGGTGGGAGGCCCGGCGTGCCGAGCAGGCCGCTGCCGCCGCCCGCTCCCAGCACCTGCAGCGCACCGGCGGCATCGCGTACGGCGACGGGCCTGCCGTGACCCGGCTGCTGACCGTGCCGGCGCAGTGGGAACACGCGCGCTCCGTCCTGGCTCACGTGGCTGACCACGCCCCGCTGCCCGGCCCGGAGGCACGACTGCTGGTGGTCATGCTGACCTTGCGCACCGCGCACACCGGCGTCGGCAACGTCGTCGGGCAGGACGTCACGGCCCTGGGCCTGACCGACGCGGAGGACCTGGTCGAGAGGTTGACCGGCTGCGGCTGGCTGCGCATCCCCGGAACCGTCGGTGATGTGCTCGCCTCCCGGCCGGAGAGCCCGACCCCCATCACCGTCCCGTCCCTCGTACCGGGCGGGGACGGGACGAGCCCGTTCATGTTCGGCAAGAAGGTGCGCCCCAAGCTCAGCGGGTGGGCCCAGAGGATCGTCTCGGACAAGAAGCTCCGCAAGGCCAGGGCCACTGCGAGCACTCGCCTGTTCGCCCTGACGCTGGCCACCCAGACCGGTGCCGACGGGCAGCTCGGCGCCGGCGGACAGGGCGTCGCCCTGGAGTCCCTCTCCGCCTGGGTTCCTGTGGGGCCCGGCGAGTTGCAGCTCCTGGTCGACCAGCTGATTGCTGCGGACTGGCTCATCGACGCCGCCGTCACCGGCACCCACCTCACAGGACGGCTGACCGAACGCGTCCTCCCGCTCACCTGCCCCCTCGGGGGATCTTGACGGTCTGCGTGCGGGTGAAGACCTGCTCGACGCGGGCGTGCCCCATGGAGGAGCGGCCAGCCCCGCACGCCCTGACGCCCCGACGCCCGCAAGCGTGCGGCCGTTGGCCGTTGCTTGACATGGAGTGCACTCGAATACCTAGCGTCGTGGGCGATCGGTGTTTCGAATTCAGGAGGCAGCATGACGACCGATGGCCGTGTCCGCTACTTGGGTGAACTGGCGGTGGCTGCACAGGGGCTGGGTTGCATGGGCATGAGTCACGGCTACGGTGCCACGGACGATGCGCAGTCCATCGCGACCCTGCACCACGCGCTCGACCTCGGGGTGACCTTTTGGGACACGTCCGACTTCTACGGTGCCGGCCACAACGAAGAGCTGATCGGGCGAGCGCTCACCGGGCACCGCGACGAGGTGGTGCTGGCCACGAAGTTCGGCTTCGCCAACCGTTTGGGTGAGCCCACTCGCGTGCGCGGTGACGCCGCCTACGTGCGCGAAGCGTGCGAGGTGTCGCTGCGCCGGCTCGGGGTCGACCACATCGACCTCTATTACCAGCACCGCGTGGATCCGAACGTACCGATCGAGGAGACCGTCGGCGCCATGGCCGAGCTGGTCCGGGCCGGCAAGGTCCGCTACCTCGGTCTCTCCGAGGCGGGTGCGGCAACCATCCGGCGGGCGCACGCGGTGCATCCGATCACGGCCTTGCAGAGCGAATGGTCACTGTGGACCCGAGACCTGGAAGCGGAGATCGCCCCGGTCTGCCGCGAGCTCGGCATAGGCCTGGTGCCGTTCTCCCCGCTGGGGCGCGGTTTCCTGACCGGCCGCTACGGTTCCGTCAACGCACTGGCGGAGAACGACATGCGGCGGGGCCAGCCCCGTTTCGCCGACGGCAACCTCGAAAGGAACCTGGCGGTCGTCGCCGAACTCGACGAGCTGGCCGCCGCGAAGGGCGTCACCGCCGGGCAATTGGCGCTGGCCTGGGTCCAGTACCGTGGCGAGGACGTGGTACCGATCCCCGGCACCCGGCGTCAGCGGTACCTGGAGGAGAACGTCGCGGCTCTCGGCATCGAGCTGACCGCAGAAGAGCTCGCCGCCATCGCAGCGGCCGTTCCCTCCGAGGGGATCTCCGGCGATCGCTACGACGCCACCAGTCTGACCTTCGTCAACCACTGACCCCACGCCTCACGCTTGAAGTCGCCGGGGCGAGCGGCCCCGGGTGGATCCCGAGCGTCGAGCAGGCAGTTCGCCGGCACCGCTTGCCGTCCCTCGGTCCGGGTGACGTCAAGCTCGGGGAGCGGCCGGTGCGTCGAGGACCGCCTGCAGGAGTCGTTGCGGGTCCTCGGCAAGACGGTTGCAGACGTAGAGTCACGGTTCTGGCAGCCCGAGCCGCCATGTCACCCCGTACCTTCGCGCGGCGCACCGGCTTCGGCAGCATCGACACCCTCCGCCACCACTTCGCCCTCCGCACGGGAACCACACCCCGCGCCCACCGCACCGCGTTCCGAGCGCCGGCACACGAAAGCGACTGAACGTACGGGGGCGGAGGACGGCTGCGCGGGAACCGGTGAGCCGCTTGTGGGGAACTGGTGGTACGGCGGGCGGGTGAATGGCACGTCCGCGCCGCGGGCGGTCGCCGTGACCGGTGGGCGCAGCTGCGACGATCGACCCGCGGGAAGGAGGCTGAGGGCATGACGAGCGATGCCGCGCACGAACAGGCGCCGGCCCCGGATGACCTGCAGGCGACCGCCAAGGGCTGGCACGGCATCCAACTGGCCGTCCTCGGCTTCATCGGCCTGTGCGGGGTACTGAAGGGCAGCGGACCGGCGGGGGTCCCGCGAGACATCCAGGTACTGGCCGGGCTGCTGGCGCTGGGTTCCCTGGCCGTCGCCTGCTTCGCCATCTTCCTCGTCGGCCTCGCGGCCTGGCCCCTCTACCGGACCGTGGCCCGCCCGGCCGACCCGCGGCGAACCAGTGGTGCCCTGCGCACCGGGATCGCCCTCACCTTCACCGCCGTCGCGCTGCTCGCCCTGTCGGCGGCGGCTTCCTGGTGGCCTGCGAAAGCAGAAACCCCGAAGGCGGAGACCGCGAAGCAGAGCCTCGTCCGCGTGAGCACCGCAACGGGCACGTTCTGCGGACCCCTGAGTGAGAGCGACTACGGGTCTTTGGCCGTCCGGGCGGACGGCCGCACCGTGACCGTGGCGCTCAGCGAGGTCACGGCCCTGCAGCCCGTGCCGTCGTGTGCGTGAGGAGGTGCGGTCCACGGCGCGCGTCCGTCCGTGAAAGGTGAACGAGCAGGGTCCAAGATCATCCTGTTCCACCACGCTCAACGGGTACGCCTTGTTCAGTGGCGCGGCGCCCAGGGGTCGTCGTACCCCGCCGGATCGGGCCGTTCGGGGTGGAGCATCGCGCGGACGCAGCGCTGCAGTCCCGTCTCGTCGGATCCGCCGGCCGCCGCCATCCAGGGCAGGTCGTCCATGGCGCGGGCGCGCTCGCCGGTGGCGAGGTCGTCGACGGCGGCGCGCAGGTCGTCGGGCGCGGGTTCATCGGTGAGGCAGAGCCAGCCGATAGCGGCGGCCAGCCGGACCTCGGGCGCCCGTGTCCGGTCCCGCCACCGCTCTCGCATCCACGCGGTGGTCGGCGGGTGGGGGTGGGCGCGGGTGGCTTCGGCGGTGGCGAGGACCAGGGCGGGGCGGACGATCGGGTCCTGCTCGCCGGCGAGACGGGCGCGGAAGGCGGCCCGGACCGCGCGGTCGGGGTCGGCGGCGGTGGCCAGTGCGTAGGCGGCACGGATCCGGACCGCAGGGTCGGGGTCGTCGAGAAGGGGCCGCAGGAGGGTGGTGTCGGCGGTGATCGCGGCCCGGGCGGCGGCGACCGACCAGCCCGCTGGGTAGCCGGTCACCTCGGCGCCGTAGTCGTCGTAGAGGTCGTCGTACTGGGCGTCGGCTCGATGGAGCAGCAGTTCGTCGCGGGAGGCGACGCCGAAGTAGCGGGCGCGGGCCGGGGCGGAAACCTCGGCGAGCGCGTCGGCACGGTAAGGGTGGCGGGGGTCGGCGGCGATCCGGATCAGGAACGGTACGGCGAGCACGGCGGCGGCCCGCATGTCGTTGGCACACATGCCGCTCACAACGCCCCTTCCGGTGCGAACGGGCGAGTCGCCGGTGTGCAGTAGGTGAACCGCCTCCCTGACACGATCCCCCTGCGGGAAGTGCTCCCAGGGGACTTCGTCGAGCAGGAATCCGTCCTTGGCCTCTGCCCGAATGCCCGCCACCACGGCCCGCACATCGAACGGCCCGCCCGCGAACGAGGACGATTCCGCCCCGTCCACCAACGCCCGACACATCACGAACGTCGGATCGGTCCGCCACTCCCCCACGCCACACCACCCCACCGCCGAGTCTGATCGGAGCCGATCATGCCCGAGCGGACCGTCATCGGTGTCGACGCACCGCCCGCGCGCTCCCACCGCCCGGTGCGGGGTGGATCCCCGCCCGGGCTTCGTGCGCGAGCCCCAGGGACTGGCAGCGCCGAATCACCAGCCCTTACCCCCGGCCAGCGGTCACCGTGGTCGACGAGGACCCGCTGGCCCTGGTCCGTAGCCTCACAGCGGGAGGAGGGCAGGCGACTCACCACTGGAAAGGTGCGATCTGCGTGCGATTCGCGTGTGTTCTGCGGGCGGTCGGGGGTAGGGTGTAGGCGGAGGTGATCTCTGTGTCTACGGAGAACGAGCTGTTCAGCGCGGTGGATGCGCTGCTGGAACGGATCGCCCAGGATCCCCTACCGCCGCCGGCCGAGCGGAAGCGGCTGCGGGAGGCCGCCGGGCTGAGCCAGGACCAGATCGCGGCCGCGCTGCAGACCCGGCGCGAGACCGTGAGCGGCTGGGAGGCAGGCCGGACCGAGCCCCGCCCGCCGAAGCGGGCCGCCTACGCCCGGCTGCTGGAGGGTCTTGCCGAGCGCTTCCCCCTGGTGGAGAGCGTCGGCTCCCCCGCTTCTCCCGCTGCCCCCGCTGCCCCCGCTGCCCCCGCGTCCCCCGCTCCTGCCGCCTCCCCTGCGCCTCCCTCCCCCGCTCCTCCCTCCCCCGCTCCTCCCGCCGCTCCCGCGTCTTCCGCCCCTCCCGTCGTGGAGGTGGCGCCCCGGGTGTCCCGGGCGGCCCCGGTGGCGGCGTCCGGGGCATCGGCCGTGGTTGATGCGCGGTTCCCGCACGGGCCGCTCGCCGTCGTCGATGCTGATGCGGAGCGGCGGGTCGTCGCGTACTGCGTCGGCGGGCTCGTGCTGGACGTGCCCGCCAAGTCCCTGCCGGCCCTGGTGGAGTGGACGCTGGCGGAGGCCGGTCTCGGTGCTCCGCGGCTGAACGCCAACGGGCGGGACGCCGATCCCGTGATCGTGCTGACCGATGCCGCTGCCGAGCGGTACGGGCTGCCGGCCAGGCTGTCCGAGGAGGAGCGGCACGCCGGGCGGCTGCCGGACGGCCACAAGGTCGTCAAGCAGCTCACGAAGGCCCAGTGGCAGCTGACGCGGCGCGGGCTCGGGCCGTGGGCGCGGATCTACCGGCCCGCGCAGGGCGGCAAGCGGTCCTGCGTCCAGCTGTGCGTCCTGGGCTGGGACGCCCTCGACAGCCGCTCCTGGGGGCGGGCCGCGGAGCTGCCGCCGGCCGAGCTCGCCCGGCTGCTGGGAACGTACGCGAGCCGGGTCATCACCCCGCGCGGGTCCACCGCGGTCAACGGCCTGGAACTGATGACCGCCCTGCACCCGCCGACGCGGGCCGGCCGGCCCGATGCCGACGGCCGCCGCCACAGTGAACGCAATCCCGGCTCGCTCGGCAGCCAGCCGGTGGACTGCGCACCACCGGAGGCCCCGGACGGGCATCCGCTCCTCGCGCATCTGCCGCGGTTCCACCAGCGCGGGCCCGCCGAGGTCCTGCTGGAGGAGGCGTACGACTGGGCCCGGCCGCTGACCGACGAGGAGTGCCTCAAGCCGTACGTGGTGGGCATCGACGTCAACATGGCCTTCGCCGCGGGGGCGAACGGCGCCGTCGTCGGGCTCGGAGCGCCCACCCGTGCCACCCGGCCCGCGTTCGACGCGAAGGTACCCGGGTGCTGGCTCGTCGACCTTTCGCATGTGGAGCTCGACCCGCGGCTGCCGTCTCCGTTCACCCCGACCGGCGAGCGGCCGCAGGGGCCGGCCTGGTACGCCACGCCGACCGTCGCCTATGCGGTGGAACTCGGTTACGACGTCGCGCCCGTCGAGGGCTACCTCCGTGAGGAGACCGGCCGGTACTTGGACGCCTGGTACCAGCGGCTGCGCGACGCGTACGTCGCCACCATGGCCGATCTCGGCGTCACCACCGGCATGGAGCCGCAGGCCTTCCTGGACGCGATGGCCCGGCACCGGGAGGTCGACCCCGACCTGGCACTGGTCCTGTCCGCGGTCAAGGCGACCGTGAAGGGCGGCATCGGCAAGCTCCGCGAACGGCCCCGGGGCGGCGGCTGGCGCCCGGGCCAGCCCTGGCCGGCGCTGCTGCGCCCGACCTGGCGCCCGGACATCCGCGCGGCCGTCATCTCCCGTACGCGGATCAACATGCACCGCAAGATGCTCAAACTCGCCGCCGCCACCGGCCGGTTCCCCGTCGCCGTCCTGTCCGACTGCGCCGTGTACGCCTCCGACGGGCCCAGCCCGCTCGACTTCCTCCCCTACGAGGACGGCAAGCCCCTCAAGGGCGGTTTCCAACTGGGCGTCTCCCCCGGCATGGTCAAGCACGAGGGCACCCAGACCGTGCTGTGGGCCGAAGGGGTCCGCGAGGAGCACGGGAGCGAACTCAACCTCGCCCGGTACATCAAGGACGGCCAGATCACCGCCCAGGACAACGGAGAGTAGGGAGAACCCGATGGCCACGGTCGGGGAAGGACTTGAGGAAGCGCTGGAACGGGCGTTCACCCGCCCCGTCCCCAAGAGCGCCGGCGCCCGGATGCGCTACCTCGTCAAGCAGTACAAGGGCCGCACCGGGGACGTCGCCCGGCTGCTCGGCATCAGCCGGCGCACCGTCGAACGGTACGTGAAGGAGCAGATCAGGCGTCCCCGGCCGGAGCTCGCCGCCCGAATGGAGCGGGAGGTGAGGCGGCGGTGGCAGCCGCAGGTCCGGGCCCGGGCCAGGAAGGCCGCCGCCACCACCGGCGGCATCATGATCGACACGCGGGCCCGGTTCGGCTACACCGCCGCCCCCGGCACCACTGACGACGCCCGGCTGCGCCATCTCACCGTGGCGCTCCCGCCCGATTTCGCCGGGCGCCTCTTCGAGGCCCAGGAGGCCGGGGCCACCGAGCAGCGACTGCGGCAGATCGCCGCCGAGGGCCTGCAGGAGACGTACTTCAAGGACCACGGGCGCCGGGCTCAGGGCCTGCTCGTCGAGTACACCGACCTGGAGCACATCGAGTTCGAGCTGTAGGGCGCGACACGGGGCGGCGGAACCCGCCAGGTGCGGAGGTGGTGGCGGAGGCGGGAGCGTAACTCCGGGAGCCCGGCGGTGGCGCCGAGGCGCCGGAGGAAGTCCGCCGCCCCCCAGGTGATCATGCCGCCCTGGCGGGAGAGGTAGAGGCCCACCCGGTCGATGCCGAACCGGTCGTCGTAGTCCAGCAGGAGGTAGCCGGCGAGCTGGTACACCTCCTCACGGCCCAGGCGGCGCGGATCCTTGGTCGCCTTGCAGTCGAGCAGGCAGCCGCCCAGGACGAAGTCGCCGTCGGCCCCGCCGATGTCCTCACTGCCGGCGAAGACCGGGCCGCAGACCCGGGCGGCCGGCGGCAGGGCGCGGAACGGGGCGAAGGGACCGTACGCGAGCCGCATCTGCTGGTCGATGTCGTCCACGGCGTACTGCGGGACGGCCGCGGTCAGATCGTCCAGGCCGGTGTCGGGCGTGGCCGCGCCGAGCGGGCTGAAGCGGCGGACCTCCCCGGTGCGGGCGACGTCCTCGAAGAAGGCGGCGACGAAGCAGAGGCGGTTGAGGTCGGCGGAGGACCGGCCGCCGGCGTCGACGGCGGCCAGGAGCTCCACGCCCGCGGTGTGGAGGGCCTTGCGGGCCTCCGGCCCCGGTGCCCCGCGCAGCGGAACGTCGTCCCCGAGGAGCATGACGCCCGCGTCGACGGCGGGTCCGGGCCGCCCTCCGAGGTGCAGGCGGATCCGGTAGTCGATGGCGTGCCCGAGGGCCGTCCACTGGGGGTACCGCACGTCGATCGGCTGGACGGGGTGCGGGAGTCGGGCGAGGAACGCCTGGTAGTCGCGGACCAGGTGCTGGGTGTGCGGTAGGTGGGCGGCCATGAACCGGGAGACCGGTGAAGCGCCGTACTTCAGCTGCCCGGTCAGGCTCAGCTCGATCAGCGGCCGGCCGGCCACGGTGCCGTCGCCGCCCGTGGCCGCCGTCGTGGTCTCGTAGTCGTCGATCCAGGCGATGCCGTCCGGGTCCAACAGCTGGCGGGCGCGCGTGACCGCGACGTAGATCAGGCGTGCCTCCGCCTGGCTCAGCGGGCGCTGCAGGCCCTCGTCGTCGACCGAGGGCGCCATGAAGCCCTTGCCGATGCGTACGGAGGGCCACTCGCGGCCCTTGGCCTTGTGCGCGGTGGAGACGGTGACCTCGGCGGCCTCCTCGGGGGACAGCCCGTTCACCGCCTCGATGATCCGGTCCGGGCCGTAGGCGTCGACCAGGTGCACGATCGCCTTGAGGTCCTGTCCCGCCTTGTCCTGCTCCGCGTACTCCTGCACTTCGCCCCAGGAGGCGAACAGGAACAGTTCGGGGTGGCTGGTGCGCCGGCCGGCCTTCAGCTCCAGGGCCGCCGTGGCGATGCGCTGGAGGGCGCTGCCGCCGCCGGTCAGCGCCACCGGGACGCCGGCTTCGAGGCAGGACAGGACCTCGCCCATCGCGTCCGCGTTGCCGCGGCACAGAACGGCCTGCGCACGGGGCGCCCCACCGACGCGGGAGTCGTGGCCGTGGCCGGTCAGCCGCATGTCGGAGCCGGCGTGGGCGAGCCAGCGGTTGGCGACCTCCGCGATGGCGGGCCCGAACCGGAAGGACCGGGTGAGGTGCAGCTGTTCGGCCGGGAAGCCGGTCATCACGTCACGCGCGTTGCGCCAGCCGTAGATCTGCTGGGCCGGGTCGCCCACGCACACCCGCTGGGCGTCCTGCGACAGGAAGACCTGCTCCAGGACCGGGTTGGTGTCCTGGGCTTCGTCCAGCAGGACGAAATCGGCCCCCAGCTGCGGCTCGGTCAGCGCCCACAGCTTCATGTAGTGGTCATGCTCGAACCTCAGCCGGCCGTGACGGGAGCAGATGTCCTCCCACGCCCGGTGCGCGTACGGCAGCAGGGTGCGTGCCAGGTACTCCTGGCCGGCGTCGTCCAGGCCGTTGACCTGTTCCATGTGCCGGGCCGTGACCTGCCGGTCGCTGGTGTAGCAGAACGTGCGGACCATGCCCATGACCAGGCGTGCCTGGTGGGGGGCCTTGATCTGGCGGGAGTTGACGTGCAGGTCGCGGGTGATGCCGAGGAGGCGGGCCGTGTGGCGGGCCGGGATCCGCGCGGAGGCGTCCAAGCGGTCGCGGTAGAGGTGGCCGACGGCCCGGAAGGCCAGGGAATGAGCGGTGCGGCACTCCACGTTGCGGCCGAAGCGGGTGCGGGCGTCGTCCGCGATCGCCCGGTTGAAGGCGATGTACAGGCCCTTCCTGCCGGTGGCCGCGCCCATGAGGACGAGGGTGGACGTCTTGCCCGTCCCGGCACCTGCGACGAGCGCCAGGTCCCGGCCCCCGGCGAACACCTCACGGGCTGCCAGCTGCTCCTGCGTCGGCTCCACGACCATGGGTTCCTCTCCGGCTCCGGGACGCACGGCTTCCCGTTCGGTCCCTGCCCTGTCTCCGGGGGCGCGGATCGACCCCCCTCCCGCGGTACCCCCTCCCCCCGTCCCGGGGGACTGAAGCCCGGTGGGCACCCTTCAGTCCCTGTCCCTTCGGTCACTGAATAAACCTGCAGGTCAGCGGCTCGGGCAGGGACTGAGAGGGACTGAAGGGACTCAAATCTCTAGTTATGAGCTGCCCACGCTACTCCAGTAATACCTACTGATTACTTACGGGCGCGCATACACGCACGCACGTAAAGGCTGGAAATAGTGATTCTGAGTCCCTTCAGTCCCTCAGTCCCTGTATCCAGGGCTCTGACCTGCAGCTTTTCCCAGGGACTGAACGCACAGGGACTGAACGCACATCAGGCGGGTTCAGACCCTGGGCCGGTGGGCCCGGTTCCGGAACCGGCTCTGGGGGCTCGACGGGGTGCAGGGACTGAAAGGGACCGAGGGACCGGACGACCGAGAACCGAGGACGCAGGGACCGAAGACCCGAAGACCCGAAGACCCGGGGCCGGGCCACCGGGACCGTTTCGCTGCCGGAGGGACAGGGACCGGCGGTGGGCTGCTCCCTCCACGGGCGAGCGGGGCATGGACGGCGCGGCGGAGGGACGCACGGCGGAGAGCGGAGGGGGGGGTGCAGGTCCGTGGGAGCGGGGCGGTCGGGGGCGAGGGGTCGGGGCCGCCTGCGACACGCCCGAGGGTGCGCTGGCTCCGGAGAAGGGGCTTCTCCGGACAAACCGGTTGGAAAATGTCAGGGACTGAGGGACTGAAGGGACTGAACTTTCGATATTGCGGAGATTGCATCCCGGGGTGCGGCAGTCTCTGGGGTAGTCTCCGACATAGTGAATCTTCAGTCCCTCTGGTCCCTGAGGTGCAGGTCAACAGACTCCTCGGGAACCGGCTCCGGGACCGGAGCCGCAGCCGCTCACAATGCGTCAAGGAAGAGCCAGTGCCCGTCCATTCCGAGAACCTGCCACAGGGTGCACGTGGCAGGACGGCGCAGGACGTGGCGGCCTGGCTGGCGCTGCGGGGCTACCCGGTGCACCCGCTGGCACCAGGGACCAAAACGCCCGCCCCGAACTGCCCCGACTGCCGCGGCGGCCGGCACCTCCCGCAGGAATGCCCCTGCCACGCCCACGGCCGCTGGTGCCACGGCTTCCACGCGGCCACCACGGACGTGCCCACGGTGCTGCGCTGGTGGGAGAGCGAGCCCGGGTTCGGCGTCGGGGTCTCCTGCGGCCCGGCACGGCTCGTGGTCATCGACGTCGACGCCCACCCGGCCCCGCTGCCCGACCGTCAGCGGCTGCTGCCCGGAATCCCGGTCGACGACCGGGTGGACCTGACCGGGCTGGAGAGCGGATTCGACACCCTGGCGCTCCTGGCGGCGTACCGCTCGCGGCCCAACCCGTGCGACGACACCTCGACCCTGCGCGTCCGTACCCCCTCCGGGGGCATGCACGTCTGGTACCGGGCCCCCAAGGACGGTCCGCGCTTCCGGTCCTCCAGCGGATCGAGCCCCAAGGTCGCGCTCGCTTGGCAGGTCGACGTCCGTTCCGTCGGCGGCTACATCGTGGCGCCCACGACGCGTACGGCCACCGGTGTGTACGAGGCGCTGCCCGGCGCACGGCTCCCGGCGCCCCTGCCGCTGTGGCTGACGGCCGAACTCGCCCGCACCGGGCACCTGGTCGACACCACCCCCACAAAGCCCTCAGACGGCCCTGTGGCGGCGCGTCAGGACCTTCCAAAGGTTCAGGGTCTCCGAGGGCCCGGACGGGCCGGACAACGCGTCCTCGCCCCGCTCATCGACGAGGTGCGGGCCTGCGGAGCCAGCCCCGCCGGAACGGCCTTCAGCGAGAAGCTCAACCGGGCGGCCTTCACCGCGGGCGGGCTGGCCGCCGCGGGCCACTTCGAGCCCGAAGAGTGCCGCCGGCTGCTCCTCGACGCCGCGGACCACGCACGACCCCACCAGCCGCGCCGGAACCGCCACATCGTCGAAACGGGGCTGCGCGCCGGAAGCAACCGACCCATCCACCCCAAGGAACGCCCATGAGCAGCGCCGGAAGCACGGGGTTCAACGCCCAGGCCGCGGCGGAACAGCTCGCCGCGTTCACCACGGACTCCCCCGCCGGCCCCTCGGCCGGCCCCTCGGCCGACCCTTCGGCCAAGGGCGCCGCCGACGTCTCCGCCGACACCGCCGCCGGTACGCCCGCGGGCACCGCCAAGCGCGGCCGGCGCGGCGGCCGGCGCCTGCCCGCCCAGCAGAGCGCAGCCCCGGCAGCTGCCACCGCGGGCGACTTCATCTCCGCCGGCCTCCTGCGCAACCTCACCGACCGCGGCAACGCCAAGCTGTTCGCACACCTGCACCACGACCGGTTCCGCCACGTGGAGGGACTGGGCTGGTACGTGTGGGACGAGTACCGGTGGAAGCGCACCGGCGGTGAGAAGGCCGCGATCTGGGCCGCCGGCGAGATGGCGGAGGAGCTGCCCGGCCACGACCCGCACGGCGTCTTCACCGACCGGGAACTGGCCCAGCACCGCAAGCGCGCCATGTCCACCTCGGGCGTGAAGGCCATGCTCGCCCAGGCCAAGGCCTCGCCCGAGCTCGCCCTGGACCCGGACTCCCTGGACGGCGACAAGTACGCCCTGTGCACCCCGTCGGGCGTCGTGGACCTGCGCACCGGCGACCTGCACAAGCCCGACCCCACCCGGGACCTGCACTCCCGCGCCACCCACTTGGCCCCCGAGGCCATGCAGACCCCGAGGTTCCACGACTTCCTCCACCAGACCTTCGGGGACGACGACAAGGGCAAGGAGATGATCAACTTCCTTCATCTCCTGCTCGGCTACTCCATCACCGGTGACGTCGGCGGCCAGGTCCTGCCCTTCCTGTACGGCGTCGGCGCCAACGGCAAGTCGGCCCTCCTCGACGTCGTCATCAAGATCCTCGGCGACTACGCGGACGTGGCCCCGCCCGGCTTCCTCATGGAGCGCGGCAAGTTCAACGAGCACTCGACCGAGCTGACGGAGCTCCACGGGCGTCGCCTGTTCGTGTGCAGCGAGCTCAAGCCGCACGACAAGTTCGACGAGGCCCGCGTCAAGCTCCTCACCGGCGGCGACCGCCTCAAGGCGCGGCGCATGCGGCAGGACTTCTTCAGCTTCGAGCCGACCCACAAGCTGTGGCTGCTGGGCAACCACCGCCCGGAGGTCGGCACCGGCGGCCACGCCTTCTGGCGCCGGATCCGGCTGATCCCCTTCGAGCGGGTGGTCCCCGACCACCGCAAGATCGACAACCTGGCGGAGGCGCTCGTCCAGGAGGAAGGCCCGGGCATCCTCCACTGGATGATCCAGGGTGCCAAGGCCTACCTGGCGACCAAGCCGGCCCTGACCGGACCCAGCGTGGTCCGTACCGCCACCCAGGCCTACGCCACCACCGAGGACCACATCGGGCGGTTCCTAGCGGAATGCTGCACCACCGGGGCGGACCTGCCGGATTCTCGTGATCTGAAAGTGGAGCAGGGAGCCCTCTACCGGGCCTACAGTGCATGGTGCCTCGACGGCGAGGGCTTGCGGCCCGCCACCACCCGGGCGTTCGCCACGCGCATCCGTGCCGAGGTGGGCGTCGCCTCACCCAGTGAGATGCTCCGCTCGAACGGGCAGAAGTTCTACCCCGGTCTGGCCCTCTTGGCGGACGAGGAGTAGACACCGCACGACGCAAACCGGGCAAACGCGACGTGATCGGCCCACGTGTGCCACCTCCCCGGGGTGGGCACGCCTACGATGGACAAGGAAGATGAACAGACCCACCAGCCGACGGTGGCCCGCAGGGTCCCCCCGTCGCATATCGGCCTCGGCGCCGGCGCCGCTCGCGGCGTGGAGGACCCAGGGGCCCGGAAGGGCCGACGTGAACGAGGAAGGACCCAGGCCATGAGCTCGCTACTGACGGCAAGCGATCTCGCCCACGAGGACAAAGTGGTGTGGCTGGAAGACCCTGAAGAGCTCGATTACGTCCGCCAGGCCCTGGACAAGACCCCCCGACGCCGGGGGAAGCCGCGCTACCACCGCGACGGCCGCATGATCGGCTTCACCGAGCTCGGCGACACCGCGGAAGCGGACCCCGACAGCGGGCTCCAGAAGCGGCGGGTCTTCTACCTGCTGCCGCACGACCGGGACGCCGAGCCCGAGGGTCTCTACAAGGAAGGCGCGCCGGGCGAGGCCGTCGACCCGCGCACGATCGCGCCCAGGCAGGTCGGCAAGAAGACCGCACGGTCACAGCGTGGCCTGTCTGCGCCCACAGTTGCCTGATTCAGTCACTTCGGTCCCTTCAGTCACTTCAGACCCTTGGGTCCCTTTTGGGCTTGGGTCCCTGTTGGGTTCCTGTTGGGCTTCGGTCCCTGTTGGGCTTCGGTCCCTTTAGACCTTCGGTCTCTTTAGACCTTCGGTCCCTTCGGACCCTTGGGGTCCTTATCACCGCTCCTGTGCCGTGAGATGGGCGTGAGGTCTCCGTTTCGCTGGGGGGTCATGTCCGGCTGCCGTGGAGGCAGTGGCTGGAAAACATCTGAAGGTAATGACGAATTTCAGTCCCTTCAGTCCCTCCGGACCCTTCCCTTCCCCTTCCTCTCCCCCGGTGGCGGCCCGGGCGACCGTTAACGCCGTTAACGCCTCAGTCCCTCCCCCGGTCCCTCCCCCGGTCCCTCCCCCGGTCCCTCCCCCGGTCCCTGTCACGGATCCTGCCGGTGGCTATCGGTCGGCTGGAGTGGCTCCCGCGCCCCCTGTGTGAAACGTACGTGGGGGCGTTAACGGCGTTAATGCCGTCAGCGCCCCCGGCGTGGGTGCTGCCCCGTCCCCTCCCGTTTCAGATGCGGGTCATCAGGAGTTCCGTGACGGCCTTGAGGTCGTCCGGGGTGAGGTGGGCCGTCAGGGCGTCCGCGATCGTTTCCGGTGAGTCCGTGGCGATCATGATGCGGGGCGTGGCGGATACGGGTGCTGCAGGTGCTGCGGGTGCTGCGGGTGTGGGTGTTGCGGCCGTTGCGGGGGCCGTGCGGATCGTGGGTGTCGTGGTGGGTGTGGGTGTCGGTGTGGGGGGGACGGCGACGACAGGCCGGGCGGGTGCCGGCGCTGGCGGAGGTGTCGGGGTCGTGCGCTGACGGGGCGGCGCGGGGGTGTTCAGGGACTCCGTGGCCGCGGCCTCCTGCTGGTCCTGCGGGAGACGGCCGATGCGGCGGGCCGGCTCCACCTTGAGCTCGCCCGTGTCGACCTTCTCCTGGAGGGCCGGGGTCAGGTTCAGCAGGGTCAGCCGCTGGGAGACCCAGGCCGGGGTCTTGCCGAGGCGCTTGGCGACCTGGGCCTGGGAGCCGTGCACCTCCACGAGCTCCTGGAGGGCGCGGGCCTGGTCCATCGGGGCCACGTCGACGCGGTGCACGTTCGCGATGAGCGCCGATTCCAAGATGTCCGCGGCCGACGCGGCGAGGGCGTCGTTCACGTGGATGTGCAGGGTGCGCAGCCCCGCCAGGTGGGCGGCGGCCAGGCGGCGGTTGCCGTCGATGACCACGTAGGGGGCGCGGCCCAGGCCCTCCGTCTGTCCGGGGTGGGCCTCCATGAAGGCCATGCGGGTGGCGACCGCGAGGGGCTGGAGCTGACCCCGGGAGGCGAGGGACTGGGCCAGTTCGTCGAGCTCGGTCAGGTCCTCGCGGAGGTTGAACGGGTTGTGGGCGAGGGCTTCGATGGGCACCTCGGAGGGCGGGAGCACACCGGAGGTCGGGGCTCCGGTGGCCTCTGCGATGGCCGCCCGGCGGGAGCTGACGCTGACGGGCTGGGCGCGCGCGAAGGACGCCGAGACTCCGAGCTTGTCGGCCTTGCTGCTCATGAGATCTCCCGAGCCAGGGCGCGCAGGGCGACGGCCTGGTCGCCCTTGGGGGCGTAGACGAAGAGGGGCTGCTTCATGCGGACGGCCTCGCGCTGTTCCTTGAGGTCGGGTACGACGGCGACGACACGCGGATCCTTTATGTCCATCCAGGCCTGGAGCGAGGACGTCGCGATGAAGCCGCGCCGGCCGTCGTAGAGGTTGACGACGAGGCCGAGGTAATCGATGTCGAGGCTGAGGTCGTCGCGGAGGTCGTTGATCTGGGAGGTGAGGAGGTCGTACGCGTCGGCCGAGGAGTCCTCCGCCTGGACGACGATCAGCGCGCCGGAGGCGCCCTGCTGCTCGGTGTCGCGGCGCCGGCCGTAGTAGATGGCGGCGTCCATGCTCAGGCCCAGGCTCGGGGGGCAGTCGATGAGGATGACGTCGTAGTCGGACTCGATGGGGGCGAGGGCGCGTTCGAGGGATGCCTCGCGGGCGCGGACGGTGGAGAGGCGGACGTCGAGGAGGAAGGCGTCCGTGCAGGCGGGGAGGAGGTGCAGGCGGTCGCCGAAGCGGTCGTGCTCGATGGGGACGACGAGATCGGCGAGCGGGCCCTTCGCCTCGCCGGCCATGTGACAGGTGAGGCTGTCGCCGCCGATGGGGAGCGGGTGGTGGCCGAGCTGCTTGGTGAGGTGGCCCTGGGGGTCGAAGTCGACCAGCAGGACGCGCATGCCGAGGCCCGGGAGGTCCTCCAGGTCCAGGGGCGGGGTGGCCGAGTAGGGGTGGAGGGGTGCGTCCTCCTCGGGGGAAGAGCGGCGGGCCATTTGGCGGGCCACGCGCACGGGGTGGAGGGCGTCGGGGTTCTCGGCCAGCGCCTCGCCGGTGCCGGCGGTGACGGCGGTCTTGCCGACGCCGCCCTTCTGGTTGCACACGACGATGCGGCGGACGACCGAGGGGCGCTTGACGGTGGGGGCCGGGTTCATCTCCAGCCAGAGGCTGACGGCTTGGGCCAGTCCCTGGATGAGGGAGACGCCGCGGTCCTTGGCATCGGCGCGGAAGGACTCCCACTGCCCGGCGGGCAGCCAGGTGGAGAACGACTCGGCGCCCGAGGTGTCGACGGAGGAGGGGGCGGACGCGAGTGCGCTCCACTGGGCGATGCCCTGGTGGACGGCGTCCTGGATGTCCACCCGGAGTTGGGCCGTGCGGATTTTCAACTCCTGGCGGAGCCACGGGGGCAGCTTGGAGACGACCTTCTCGCGGTCGCTCTGGGAGGAAGGCGAAGTCATGAGAGGGACTTTACTAACGTTCTGGGGTGGATGTGGGCGCCACGCTTGGGTTTTGCTAACGGATTGGTATGGAGGTGTCGTCCGTAGGCCGGCCCGCCGGGTTCATTGCGGCGTTCGGGGGGCGTTAACGGCGTTAATGCCCCGGGGTCGTTGGCACCGACGCTGGTGCAGCTCGTGCCGTTCCCGTCGCTGCCGGCGCCTCCGTCGCACACGCCGGTGGGGCGTTAACGGCGTTAACGCGAACCCCTGGAAGTGTGGGGGCGTTCGTTGCGGCGTGGGGATGCGGGCGGAAGCCTGGAGCGGTGGGGGCGATACGTGATCCGCTCGAGGCCGTGCTCGTGGCCGTGCCCGTGGTCGTGCTGGCGTGCGGTGTCGCCGGTGCCGTGGTGCGCAGACTCGGGCAGCCGGCCGTGGTGGGGGAGATCCTGGTGGGGATCGTGCTCGGGCCTTCGCTGCTCGGGTGGCTCTGGCCGGAGGCGAGCCGGTGGCTGCTGCCGCAGGAGGTGCTCCCGTACCTGGGCGTGTTGGGGAACCTGGGGTTGCTGGTCTTCATGTTCCTGGTGGGGCTTGAGCTGGAGCCCGGCTTGCTGCGGGGGAGGGGGCGGGCCGTCGTGGCCGTCAGCCAGGCGAGCCTGTGGATGCCGCTGGGGCTGGGGGCCCTGCTGGCGCTCGCGATGTACGGGGCGTACGCGCCGGAGGGAGTGGGGCGGGCGGAGTTCGTGCTGTTCGTGGCCGTTGCGGTGAGCGTGACCGCGTTCCCGGTACTGGCGCGGATCCTGGAGGATCAAGGGCTGCACGGGACGCCGGTGGGCACGGTGGCGATGGCGTGTGCGGCGGTGGCCGATGTGGTGGCCTGGTGCCTGCTGGCGGTGGTGGTGGCCATGGCCGGTTCGACGGGGGAGGGGCGGACGGCGGGCAGTGGTTGGGGGGTTGTCGGTACGGCCGTGCTCGCCGGGGTGTTCCTGGCGGTGATGTGGTGGGGGGTGCGGCCGCTGCTCGCCCGGGCTGTGGAGCGGTGGGGCGGCCCGGGCTCGGGGCCCGGGGCGGTGGTGGGCTTGTGCAGCGGGCTGTGCCTGGCGGCGTACACCACGGAAGTGGTGGGGGTGCACGCGCTGTTCGGGGCGTTCGTCTTCGGGGCGGTGCTGCCACGGGCCGGGGTGGTCGAGGCGGCGGCGGAGCGAATGCGGGAGTTCGCGGTGCCGGTGCTGCTGCCGCTGTTCTTCGTGGGGAGCGGGCTCAGAACGGATCTGGGGCTGCTGGTGGGCGGCGGCGCGTGGTGGTGGGCGCTGGCGGTCCTGGCCGTGGCGGTCGCCGGGAAGTGGGGCGCGGGTGCCGGGGCGGCGCTGTGGGCGGGGCTGCCGGGGCGCGAAGCGGTGATGCTGGGTGCGCTGATGAACTGCCGGGGGGTGACCGAGCTGGTGGTGCTGAACGTGGGGCTCGGGCTGGGGGTCATCGGGGGAGAGCTGTTCACGATGCTCGTGCTGATGGCTTTGGTGACCACGGGGGTCACGGGGCCGGTGGTGCAGGCGTTTAGAAGGGCCGGTGGCGGCGGGCGTTAACGCCGTTAATGGTCCGGGACCGGCGAGCCGGCCGTCTGTTGCCTCCGCTCAGGTCCTGAGGCGGTTCGCGGAGCCGACGGACAGGCATTGAGAGATCAGCTCAATTGGTGAGGTGCCGTCGGATGAACGGCGCCGTGCCCAGGACAAGTGTGGCGAAGACGGTCAGTCGTTGAAGGCCGGGCTGAGCGACGAGATCGCTGTGCTGGATGCCGTAGACCGCATACCAGTTGGCGGCGAGATCGGTCGCCATGATCGCGCAGGCGAGGTCGGTTCCCCGGCGTTTACCCGTGATCAGGAACACGGCGGCGAGGGCGTCGAACAGCGCCAGCGACGACCAGTAGAGGTTGAGCCACCCCGGTGCCCAGTCGTACGGGTGCAGACCGTGGCTGAGGAGGTCGGTGATGTGCGCGGAAGCGCCGACGAAGAGCAGGACGGCGGCGATGACGCATACCGATAAGACCACCCAGCGCGGAGTGTGGCGCATCCATCCGATCACGCTGTGGATCGTCCCATCTGCGGACGCCGCCCGTCAGGCCGGATGCCGCGCGAGCGAAGCCATCGGCGCAGGTGGTCGTAGTCGTGTCCCTCGTCCGCGTGGAGCTTGGCGGGCCGTCGCCGACGGGGGACGCGGCGGAACCGGATCGGCGGAATGCTGCGCACCAGCGGCTCAAGCGCCTGGCTGTCGTGGAGGTCCACGCCGGACATACCGACGGAGATGGGCAGACCGGTTCGCTCGGTGACCGAATTGATCTTCGAGCCCTTCTCCCCCGGTCGACAGGATCGACCTGTCAGTTTCCCCCTTTCAGGGCCCACAGACCGGCGGCAGCTGCCGCCACGTGCAGCCTGTGGTAGCCACGAAGGTGATCGCGGCTCCAGCACTTCACGGTCCCCGTACCGGCGTCGGCCGCCGCCCTGCGGACGTGCCGGAGCGGGCGGGACCACCCCCTGGAACAGCTCCCACAACTCGTCCGGCACCAAGCGCTCGACCATCACCACACGGTGCAAACGGCGTTAGCGGTATGCGGGTACTCGTGGCCGTGTGGCCGTGTGGCCGTGTAACCGGTGTCCCATCATGACGTCTGCGTCCTGCCCTGGTCCGGCAACGAGCTGCCACGTCCGTGGCTCGGAAAGCCCTCCCAGCCTTGGTGGAGGCCGAGGACCACACGGGCGAGTTGCGCCAAGGACCACGGGCGGTGGCTCCGGGCGTGGGGGCCCGGCCGGCGGTGGGGCGTTAACGGCGTTAACGGCGTTAACGGTCCGGGGCCGGGCGGGCCGCTCCGTTAGGCACACGGCACCGGATCCTCATGCGCCCTGCCGGAGGTGTGTCTGCGGTGTGCGCTGCTCGGGGCGCCGATGCGTTAACGGCGTTAAGCCCTGCTACGCAATCCTCTTGCTGGCGGTAGTGCCCGCACACGATGCTCCTGGCATGGACCTCCCACAGCCGGTGATCGAACTGGACGACCTAACGCTGCGCCGCTTCAACGGCGAGGCGGACCTTCCGGAGTTCTTCCAGGTCCTTGAGGAGTCGCTGGAGCACCTGCGCCCGTGGATGCCCTGGGTCGCCGAGCACAGCCTGGCCAAGACCGCTGATTTCCTGACACGCCGCCCGGAGCTCTGGGCCAGCGGCGAGGTGTTCACGTACGCGATCGTGGCTGACGGGGTGATCGTCGGCGCCTGCATGCTGTTCCGGCGCGGGGACACCCCGGACAGCGGCCGTGAGATCGGCTACTGGCTGCACCCTGCCGCCACCGGCCGTGGCCTGGCCACTCGGGCCGCCCGCGCCCTGGTCGAACAGGCCTTCCGCCTCCCCGGCGTCGATTACGTCGAGGTCGTCCACGACCCGGCCAACCGCGCCAGCGCTGCCGTCCCAGCCCGCCTCGGATTCACCGAACACCTCCGCCGCCCTGCCGAACGCCTCGCCCCGGCGGGGACCGGCGAGGATCAGGTCTGGCGGCTGACCCGCAGCCATTGACGGCCACGGTCGGGGCTCCGGAGCGGTGTCGAGGGCCCTGTCCGCTTGGTCAAGGGAAACGGGGTGCGTTGGGTCGGACGGGGCTGGAAGTGCCAGTACCTGCGGGAGTTGCAGGGCCAGGATCGACTTGATGTGTTCTGCGGCTTCCTCCGCAAGATCGGGCGACGGCTGGGCAAGCCCGTCCTGATGGACCTGGATGGCGACTGATGGGCATCTGGTGCTCGGCTTCGACATCGAGGCCGATCGAGTCGTTCTCCTCGCAGACCCCCAGGTCAGATGACGGCGGCCGACGGCTGCGGTTCGTAGAAGGTTCCGTCACGGAGCATCGCGAATAGGACGTCGGCCCTACGTCTGGCGAGGCAGAGCAGAGCTTGGGTGTGGTGCTTGCCGTGGGCGACCTTCCTGGCGTAGTAGGCCAGGGACACTGAGCCCCGGGTCGCCGGGGCGAGTCCGGCGTAGGCGGCGAGGTCGCCTGCGGTTGGGTCGGTGCTGCCGTCGCCGACCTCGGTTGTCGTCGAACTCGACGATCGTCTCCAGTTCGGCGATCGTCTCGTCTTCACCGACGATCGCCCGCAGCGCGTGGGGCATCGCGCGGGCCGCGTCCGCGTTGACGAAGGCGTCTTTCGCGTCGGTCTTGGCCTCGCCGGGCTTGCTGTTCCGCTCGGCTGCGGTTCGCAGGGGCCGGGTCGAGGGGCCCGGCCGGGGATGGGCGTTAACGCCGTTAATGGTCTGCGGCCTCGGTGGTGGACGCTATGGGCTGACGGGCGTTAACGGCGTTAACGGTCTGTCCGCTGGGAGAGGGCCAGGACCGGGAGGGCGCGTGTCAGGTTCCGTGGTGCGTCGGTGGTGGGATGCGGAAAGCGTTAACGGCGTTACCGGTGCTGCTGTGGCAACCACGTGGAAGCAGCGTCCCGCATGGAGTGGCGGCGGTGGCGCCGGAGCGGGCGACAGCCATGGGGGATCGGGTGGCCGGCGGCCGTGCGTTAACGCCGTTAATGGGGCGCGGGCGACTCCGAACTACTCGGGGGTGACCTCGGGTGCCTTGCGCAGCCGGCAACACCCCTCGACTCCCGTCCCGCGAGCCCTTTGGGCTCGTACCGGGCCAGCAACTGCTGGCCCGGTACGACGGCACCAAGCCCCCGCTGCCGCAGCGAACGGGATAACCGGGCGGCCCGAAGCCCCGAAGCAGGGGCCGACGTACTCGAAGACCTCACCCTCCGGATGCCGCAGCACGGCGCGCTGGCCGTTCGGTGTCGGGTATCCCCACGGCGGAGTAGCTCGACCCCGGAGCGAAGCTGACCGTTGACACCGCGACGGTGTCGTCGTCATCCTCGGCGCCAGCGAGGGCGTCGCCGGCCGGCACCTGTCCGCCGGCGCGGCTGCGTGGGGGCGGTGTCCCGCGCCCGTTCGGTCGCCGTGGTGCGGGTCCCGTCTTACTGGCCCACTCTTCCGTCGACGCATTCGCGCAGCAGGTCGGCATGGCCGCAGTGGCGGGCGTACTCCTCGATCCTGTGCACCATCAGCTCTCGGACGGTGATGCCCTCCTTGCCCACGCGCTCGCCGAGGTCCGGGTGCGCGGCCAGGGCGGCGTCGGTGGCAGCCTGCTCGCGTTCCAGATCGCGGTACGCCCCGTCGACGACGGCCTGCTCGGGGACGGCCCCGTGGAAGTCCCCGTCGGGGTCGCCGTACAGCATCGGCAGGGGGTCGCCTTCGCGGATCCAGTTCTGCCAGTCCCGTTCCACCTCCGCGAGGTGCCGGAGCAGGCCGAGCAGCGACATCGTCGACGGGGGGACCGAGCGGCGGGCGAGCTGCTCCGGGTCCAGGCCCTCGCACTTCATCCGCAGGGTGATGCGGTAGTTCGCCAGGAAGTCCAGCAGGGTCGCGAGCTCGCCCTCCGGACTGTCCTCGTTGTTGCGGGGGTCGTCGTCCGGGTCGGCCCACATGTCGGGGTAGACGCTCGCCCGGCTCCAGCGGGAGGGTAGGTCACTCATGCCTCGCATGATCGTCTACGAGGGGGTGGGCCTGCTACTGAGTTCTTCGGCTCCGCCTCTACCGGGCCCCGCCCCCCACCGGGCCGTTCTCCTGAGGAGGTTCGCGTACGCGGCGTTAACGGCGTTAACGGTGGGGGCGGGGTGGCGGGGGCGGGGCGGGGTGGGCGTTAACGGCGTTAACGGTCGCCGTTCAGGGGGTGGGGGTGGCGTTGGCGTCCACCGTGTCCAGGGCCAGCTGCCACGGGAAGTGCGGCGGGGCGTCGACGCCGGCCGGGCCGGGGACGAAGCCGTTCTCGCCGAACAGGACCGTGACGCCGGCCCCGCGCAGGGTGGCCAGGGACTGGTCGAACTGCGGGTGGGCGGCGAGGGCGGCGTTGGTGCAGGGCATCGTGACGACCGGAGTTCCCTTGCCGACGGCCTCGGCGGCAACACCGATCGCGAACCGGTCGGTCAGCCCCAAGGCCCAGGAGTTGAGCGAGTTGAAAGTCGCCGGGGCGAAGAGCAGGGCGTCGGCGGCCGGCCAGACGTCGGGCTCGCCGGGAAGTTTGTACTGCCAGCGCACCGGGTGGCCGGTCAGGGCCGCCAGCCCGTCGAGGCTGTTGGAGATCCAATGGGCGGCCGTGGGGGTGAGGCCGAGGCAGACGTCCCAGCCGCGGGCCTGCGCATCCTCGATCACATGGGCCACGTCGAAGACGGGAGGGGCGGCGGAACAGAGCAGGTAGAGACTCTTGGTGCGGGTCATACCGACATGTGATCACATTCCTTGACCTCAACCCCACTTGAGGCGGCACGATGGCTGCATGAGCGAGCAGACGAAGGCCCTGGAGGCCGTTGCAGAGGTTGTTGCCGAGGTCCAGCGCACGCAGCGGGCCAAGGATCCCGAGGGGTTCCTCGCCCTGTTCCACCCCGACGCCCTGTGGACCACGGCGCACGGCAAGGTGCTGATCGGCCTTGACGCGATAGCGGAGTTCACCCGGGCCGTGCTGCCGACGGCCGAGTGGGACGGCGAGGTGACGTACGAGGTGGTGCACACGCAGTTCCTGCGCCCGGACGTGGTCGCCGTGAAGGTGCGACAGCTGTACCGGAGTACGGATGGGGCCGTCGAGAGCGAGGGCGCCCCGCTGTACGTGATGACGCGCGACGGGGAGGACGGGCCCTGGCTGCTGACGGCCTGCCAGAACACGGGCGTCAAGGCCGGGTAAGACGCTCGCGTATGCGGGTGAGGGTCTCGGCCATGGCCCGTCTCGGGCTCTGCGGGCTTGACTTGGGGCATGGCCGAGAGCGAGAAGAACATGCAGAGCAGTGCGCAGGGTGGGTCCGATGTGCTGGTGATCGGAGGACGGGGGAAGACCGGGCGTCGGGTGGTCGAGAGGCTCACGGCACAGGGTCGGGCCGTGCGGGTCGGGTCGCGGGCCGGGGATCCGGCCTTCGACTGGAACGACCCTGAGGGGTGGGCCCGTGTGCTGGAGGGGGTGGAGCGGGTGTACGTGACGTACTACCCCGACCTCGGGTTCCCCGGCGCGGACGGGAAGGTCGGCGCGTTCGCGAAGGAGGCCGTGGCCGCCGGCGTGCGGCGTCTGGTGCTGCTGTCCGGCCGGGGCGAGGAGGGCGCCCGGCGGGGCGAGGAACGCCTGAAGGAATCCGGAGCGGACTGGACCGTCGTACGTGCCGGCTGGTTCGCCCAGAACTTCGACGAGGGGATCTTCGTGGACGACGTGCGCGGCGGAACCATCGCCCTGCCGACCGGGGACGCCGTCGAGCCGTTCGTCGACGCGGACGACATCGCCGACGTGGTCGTCGCCGCGCTGACCGATGACCGGCACGTCGGCCGGACGTACGAGCTGACCGGGCCGCGGCTGATGGGCTTCGCCGAGGTCGCGGCCGAGCTGTCGAAGGCCACCGGCCGGGAGATCGCGTACGTGCCCGTCTCCGACGAGGCCTACCGAGCGGCGCTGCGGGAGCTGCCGGACGTGCCGGAGGAGTTCGCGGACCTGTTCGAGATGCTTCGGGACGGGCGCAACGCGCACACGGAGGACGGGGTGCGGGAGGTGCTCGGCCGGGAGCCGCGGGACTTCTCCGCGTACGCGCGGGACGCGGCGGCGACCGGTGTGTGGGACGTGTGACGGCTGCGGTCGCGCGGGGCACGATGAGGGCGTGGACATGATGACGGGGCTCCTCGAAGGGCCGAAGGCCCGCGGGGCGCTCCTGCTCAAATCGGTCTTCAACCCGCCGTGGGCGGTGCGGATCGAGGACCGCGCTCCGCTGTCCGTGCTCACCCTGGTCCGCGGGTCGGGCTGGCTGCTCCCCGACGGGCGTGCGCCGGTGCCGATCGGACCGGGGGACGTGGCCGTCGTACGCGGGCCACGTCCGTACACGCTCGCGGACGCGCCCGGGACACCGGTGCAGGTCACGGTGGACGCGGACCAGCGGTGCAGCACGCCCGACGGCGAGGACCTCGGTAGCGCCCTGGACCTGGACCTGCGTACCTGGGGCGCCCCGGTCCCGGACGAGAAGGCCGCGGTCATGCTGAGCGGCACGTACCTGGAGCCGAGCGAGGTCGGGCGGCGGCTGCTGGGTGCGCTGCCGGCCGTCCTGATCCGGCCGGCAGCGGCGGCGGACACCACCCTGATCGGCCTGTTGGCCTCCGAGATCAACCGGGACGAGCCGGGTCAGGAGCTCGTCCTCGATCGGCTGCTTGACCTGCTGCTGATCGGGGTGTTGCGCACCTGGCTCGCCGATCCGGAGTCGGGGGCGCCGGGCTGGTACCGGGCGCAGACCGATCCGGTGGTGGGCCCGGCGGTGCGGCTGCTGCACGAGAACCCGGCCCACGGCTGGACGGTGGCGGAGCTCGCGCAGAAGACCGGGGTGTCCCGGGCGTCGCTGGCCCGGCGGTTCACCGAGCTCGTGGGGGAGCCGCCGATGGCCTACCTGACGGGGTGGCGGCTGGCCCTGGCGGCCGATCTGCTGCGCGAGCCGGACGCCACGGTCGCGTCGGTGGCCCGGCGGGTGGGGTACGGGTCGGCGTTCGCGCTGTCGGCGGCGTTCAAGCGGGTGCGGGGGGTCAGCCCGCAGGAGTTCCGGGCCGCCGCCTCCGCGCCCGTGGGTACCGCCTCCGTGCCCGTGGGTACCGCCTCCGCGCCCGTGGGTACCGCCTCCGTGCCCGCGGCCTCCGCCGGATGAGGTGAGGGGTCGGGGCGGCGGGTCCGGGTGGATCCTCGGGCTCGGTCCTGTGGGGTCAGGGGCTCGGCGGCAGGTCCCGTACGCCCACGGTCTGGCCGCCGCTGGTTTCGCCGGTCAGGCGGAAGCCGAGGGTCCGGTAGAACGGCTCGGGGGTGCCCGGGCCGGGCTCCCAGGTGACGAACATGCGGGACGCCCCGCGGCGGCGCAGCTCGTCCGTGACGGCCTCGACGGCGAACCGGCCGTAGCCCTTGCCCTGGTGGGCGGCATCGACGTTCAGGCGCCAGATGCCGGAGCGGATGTCGGAGGGGTCGCGTTCGGGGTCCCAGGCTATGTCGACGAAGGCCATGACGAAGCCGACGACCGTGTCGCCGTCGACGACGGCGCGGGGCCAGGCGGCCCGCCCGTGGACGTAGGCCTCGGCGAGGGACTTGACCACGGGGGAGACGAGGTGCTCCTGGTCGGGCCGTACCCGGACCGCACAGACGGCGTCGAAGTTGGCGGCGGTGACCGGTTCCAGGCGCAGGGCGGAGGTGCTCATGATCGCAGCCTACCGAGGTGGGCGGCCGGGACCACGACGCTTCGCCGCGGTGGGCGACCCGGCCCGGTCCGACTTCCCGTCAGGTCAGGGACAGGGCCCAGGCGAGGCACCCCAGGGCCACCGTGCACAGCAGGGTGCGCCAGCGGTTGGCGGTGACCCACCGCGACTCGAAGGCGCGGCGGACGGCCGCCGGGTCGGCGATCCGGTCGAACGGCCCGGCCTGTTCCAGGGCGTTGTTCAGCGGGATGTTGACGCGGGCGGTGACACCGAGGGAGAAGGCGTACACGACGAGGGCGGCCGTCAGCGGGAGGCCCGCCCCGGACCACCCGCCGCCGTCGGCGAGGTGCAGGGTCAGGGCGAGGCCGGTGAACAGGAGGGCACCGAGGAACACGAGCAGGAACAGGCCGTTGATGATGGCCGTGTTGACGCGCTGCATCACCTGGATCAAGGTCCGGTCGTCCGAGCGTTTCAGGGCGGGCATGACCGAGACGTCGAAGGCGAAGAACAGTCCCGCCATCAGGCCCGTAGTGACGGTCGCGGCGATGAGCGAGGCGAGTCTTGCGGATTCCACGTTCGCTTCCCCCTGCTGGTGGTCGAATCGTCGGCAGCCGATGCCAGCCGATCGTTTCACGTCACCCCGGGCCTGCGGCCGGCTTTTCGGCGAGCCGCGCGCGTCCGGTGAGATGGCGTCGCTCCGGGCGGTCGGGGCTTCCGGTCGCCGTGTGGTCCGCGGGCCCGCGGGGAAGGTCGGGCAGGTCGGTCACAGGTCCGCCGCTGCCTCGTGCAGGACCGGCCGCAGCTCCACCGGCTCCACGTCGGCGATCGCCTCGGGCCAGGCTCCGGCGGGGGAGGAGTCCCACTTGACCCGGGTGCCGTAGATCATCGCGATGTACTTCCTGTCCGGGTGTCCCTCCCGTCGTGCGCGCTCCTTCGGCACGCTCTCACCCATCGGTCGGAGCCGGCCGCGGGGCCGCGGCATCCGGCGGCGGGTCTTCTCGACCTTCCTCTGCGGGCCGCGGTGCCGGCCCTGCCGTGATCAACACGTGGCCGGGAGCCGTCCGCGGTCACCCCCGGGCGCCTTAGCCTGGGCTCCTGGACCCGCTGCCGGGTGAGGGTGATGTGACGTGATCGCAGGAGGCTGGGCGTGCTGACCGCGCTGGACGGGGTGTACGGGGACCGCAGGGACGCGATCGCCGTCGCGGGGCGGACCGCCTCGTACGAGGAACTGCTCGGCGCGGCCCGGGCGGTGGCCGCCGACGTGGCCGGGGCGCCGGCGTTCGCGGTGACGGCGACGGCGTCGCTGGAGACGGTCGCCGCGGTGGTCGGCGGACTGCTGGCCGGGGTGGCGTTCGTGCCGCTGCCGCCGGATGCGGGGCCCGCGGAGCGGGAGCACATCCTGCGGGACTCCGGGGCGGTGCTCCTCGACGTGGACTTCGGCCGGCGTTCGTCGGGGTCGTCCGGGGCGTCCGGGGCGTCCGGGGCGTCGGGGGCGTCGGGGGCGTCGGGGGCGTCGGGGGCGTCGGGGGCGTCGGGGGCGTCGGGGGCGTCGGGCCCGGCTGGGTCCGGGGGCTTCGGCGGCGGGCCCGGGGATCCGGCCCTCGTGCTGTACACCTCCGGGACCACGGGCGCGCCGAAGGGGGTCGTCCTGACCGGCGGGGCGATCGCCGCCGACCTGGACGCCCTCGCCGCGGCCTGGCAGTGGAGCGCGGAGGACACCCTCGTGCACGGGCTGCCGCTGTTCCACGTGCACGGGCTGGTGCTCGGCGTCCTCGGGGCCCTGCGCACCGGCAGCCGCCTCGTGCACACCGGACGGCCGACGCCCGAGGCGTACGCGGCTGCGGGCGGGAGCCTGTACTTCGGGGTGCCGACGGTGTGGTCCCGTATCGCCGCCGAGCCGCAGGCGGCGGGCGCGCTGTCCGGGGCGCGGCTGCTGGTGTCGGGCAGCGCGGCCCTGCCCGCGCCGGTCTTCCGGGACCTGGAGCGGCTGACCGGGCTGCGGCCCGTGGAACGCTACGGGATGACGGAGACGCTGATCACGGTGAGCGGGCGGGCGGGCGGCGAGGTGCGGCCCGGGACGGTCGGCACACCGCTGCCGGGCATCCGCACCCGTATCGCGGCCGAGCCGGGCGCGGAGATCGGGGAACTCCAGCTGACCGGGCCGACGCTGTTCCAGGGGTACTTGGGGCGGCCGGAGGCCACGGCGGCGGCGTACACGGAGGACGGCTGGTTCCGTACGGGCGACATCGCGGCCGTCGACGAGGAGGACGGGGTGCACCGGATCGTGGGGCGGGCCTCCATCGACATGATCAAGTCGGGGGGTTACCGGATCGGCGCAGGGGAGATCGAGAACGCGCTGCTGGACCACCCGCGGGTGCGCGAGGCGGCGGTGGTTGGGGTCCCGGACGCGGACCTGGGCCAGCGGATCGTCGCGTTCGTCGTCGCGGAGGGGGTGACGGGGGTCGAGCTGACGGACTTCGTGGCCGCGCACCTGTCGGTGCACAAGCGGCCCCGCGAGGTGCGGTTCGTCGCATCGCTGCCCCGCAACGCCATGGGGAAGCCGCAGAAGAAGCTGCTGCTGGCGGGGGAGACGGGGGAGGGCCCGGCGGGCTGAGTTCCCGGCCCGCCCCGCGACGGGCCGCCGGGACCGGGCGCGGACGCACCCCGGCGGAGTATCCACCGGGGTGCGTCCGGGCGCCCGCGGCCCGTCGCCCGCGGCCCATCTCCCATCTCCCGTCGCCCGTCGCCCGTCGCCCGTCGCCCGCGGCCCGTCGCCCGTCGCCCGCGGCCCGTAGCCGGAGCGCCGGCGGCGGGTGCACGACCCCGTGAGGGGTGTGCCGGCGGGTCAGTCTTCGAACGATGCCAGGCCGAGCGCGCGCAAGCGGTCCGGGTCGGCGATGACGTCGGTGGCGGCGATCCGGCCACCGGTGACGGTGAACGCCATCACGGACAGCGGGCGGCCCTCGGCGATGACGACGACGCCCGCCGCGCCGTTGACCAGGGCCCTGCGGACGAACGGGGACAGCCGGCCGAAGGCGAGCGCCTGCGAGGCGACCGTCTCGGCGCCTTCGAGGACCACGGTGTGGCGTGCGCGTGCGGTGCCGCCGTCGGAGCGCAGGACCACGTCCGGGTGCAGTACGGCCACCAGGGCCTCGAAGTGCCCGTCGCGGGAGGCGGCGAAGAACGCGTCGACGACCTCCCGCTGCAGCACCGGATCCGGGTCGGGGGCCGGGGCCCGGCCCTGGACCCGGCGGCGGGCCCGGCTGGCCAGTTGCCGGGCGGCCGCCGGGGTCTTGTCGAGCAGGGGGGCTATCTCGTCGAACGGCAGGGCGAACACGTCGTACAGGACGAACGCGATCCGCTCGGTGGGGGAGAGCGATTCCAGCACCACCATCAGCGCCAGGCCCACCGAGCCTGCCAGCAGCACCCCCTGCTCGGGGTCGACCGCGTCCTCGCGGGCGAGACCGGACGCGGCCGGCCGGATCGCAGTCCCGGCCCGCCGGCCGGTCAGCGCAGGGGGCCCGCGATGGCCGTCAGGGCGGCGATGTGGCGCCGGTACGCGGTCGCGCCGGCATCGGTCAGGCGCAGCCAGGTCCTTGGCCGGCGGCCGACGTGCCCCTTCTCGACGGCCACCCAGCCCGCCTCCTCCAGGCGCGTGACCTGCTTCGACAGCGCGGAGTCCGTGATCTCCACGAGGTCCCGCACGTACCCGAACTCGGCCTTCCCCACGGCGGCGAGAGCCGCGACGATCGACAGGCGGACGGCCGACCCGAGGAGTGGTTCGAGTGCGTGTCGAGGGTGGGGGCCCTGCCCCGTGGCCGCCCCCGATGCCCGAGCTTGCGACGTCATGCGGTTCGCGCCTCCCGCCAGGCTGCCGCGGCCGGCGGCGCCGCGCACGCGAGTGCCGCCACGGCAGCGAACGCGACGCTGCCCGTGAAGACGGTGAGGCCGCCTGCGAGGACCAGGAGGTAGGTGACCGTCCAGGCACCGATCACCTTGAGGTGCCTGCCGCCGTAGCCGCGCGGGACCACGGGCTGCCGGGTGGCGAACACGGACAACCCCACGACCACGAGCGCGTTCGCCAGCGTGCTGACGACCACCCCCGTCGGTCCGCGCCACAAGAGCACGGCGGGCACCACGACGAGCTGCCACGCGGCGAACAGCCACAGGTAGCCGATGTACCAGCCGCTGCGGCCCTTCGCCGTAGCTTCGATCCGCGCGATCCCCTGCAAAGCGGCTGCTGCGTCCGCCTGTTCGGGCACGACTCTCCCCCTTCGGTCGTCGCCGGGCACCGCTGATCTGCCTGCCCGGCATCTACTTTCCACATTAGCAAGTACTTGCCCTAGGGGGTAAGGGTAAGGAAACGGCAGTGGCCCGCCCCCGAGGGACGGGCCACTGCGCACCACTTCTCAGCACTTCTCCATACCGTTCAGCACTTCTGAGTACTGCTCAGCACTGCTCAGCGCTGTTCAGCGGCTCCCGACGGTCGGATCCGCGATGGTGCGATTACCAGCCGCCGTTGCCGATCTCCTTGCGCTCGCCCAGGCCCGAGCCGGTGCCCGGGTAGAGGAACAGCTTGCCGGTGGAGTTCTGGACCGCGACCAGGTCGTCCGACGGGCTGTTGTTGAACAGGTCGCCGCCGATCAGGTCGGACATCCCGTTCCAGCCGCCCGAGCCGATCTCGATGCGCGGGCTCAGGTAGCCCTTGTCGCCCGGGTAGAGGAAGAGCTTGCCGCTCGACTTCTCGACCGCGACGAGGTCCTGGCGGCCGCTGTTGTTCAGGTCCATGCCGGTCAGGTTCGACATGCCGTTCCAGCCGCCGGAGCCGATCTCCTTGCGGGTGCCCAGACCCGAGCCGGTGCCCGGGTAGAGGAAGAGCTTGCCCGACGACTTCTCCACCGCCGCGATGTCGGCGACGCCGTCGCCGTTGAGGTTGAGCGCGGTCAGGTTGGACATGCCGTTCCAGCCGCCCGTGCCGATCAGGACGCGGTCGGAGCCGCCCGAGATGGTCGAGTTGTCGTTGCCCTTGTAGAGCCACAGCTTGCCGGTGGACTCCTCGACGGCGACCAGGTCGTCCTTGCCGTCCTTGTTGAAGTCGCCGCCGGTCAGGTTCGACATGCCGTTCCAGCCGGCGGAGCCGATCAGGACGCGTGACGAGCCGCTGGCGATGGTGCCGTTGCCGTTGCCCTTGTACATCCACAGCTTGCCGGTAGCGGTCTCCACCGCGACGACGTCGAGGACGTTGTCGCCGTTGAGGTCCGCGGACGCCAGGTCGTTCATGCCCTTGTCGCTGGGCTCCGCCGGTTCGCCGGGGCCCTCGGGCTTCGGGTCCGGGGTCGGGGTCGCGCAGTTCTTGCTCTTCAGGCTGCCGTCCGGGTAGAAGGCGGTGCCGTTGAAGACGGTGCGCTGGTAGTCGCCGTAGTACCGCTGCTCGTAGTGCAGGTGCGGGCCGCTGGATCCGCCGGTGCTGCCGACGATGCCGATCTGCTGGCCGGTGGTCACCCGCTGGCCCTCACGCACGTTGAAGCCGTTGAGGTGTGCGTACAGGGTGCTCCAGCCGTTGCCGTGGTCGATGACCACGAACTTGCCGTAGCTCCTCGCGCCCTTGTCCTTGATGTGTGCGATGCCACCGGCGCTGGCCACCACGGGGGAGTTCACCGTGGAGCCGCCCTGCGTCCAGTCGATGGCGTGGGGGGAGGGGCTGTGGTACGAGCGGGAGTCGCCGTACCAGGTCTCGCCGCACTTGAACGGCATCTGGAACGTGGGACGGCCGGTGGATGCGGCGGCCGCCATCGGCGTGACGCCGTAGTCGCCCGGCAGGCCCATCTCCTCCAGGGTCAGGGCGGGGAGTTCAGCATGCAGGTCCGTCTCGTCGGCGGCGTGGGCGCCGCCCATGGACAGCGAGGTGGCGGCGATCGTGGCGCACAGCAGGCCCGTGGCGATCCGTACGCGCTTCGACATGAACTTCTTGAGCATGATGACAGTTCCAAACCGGCACGACGAGGGTGCCAAAAGTGGTCAGTTGGGGTGTGGGGAAGGGAACGGAGGCGTGGTGAGGGAGCAGCCGGGGAAGGCAGGGGGTGCCGGGGCGGGAGCGTCACGCTCCCGGCACCCCCTGCGGGCTGCTACCAGCCGCCGGAGCCGATCACCTTGCGGTCCCCGAGGCCCGACCCCGTGCCGGGGTAGAGGTAGAGCTTGCCGGTGGACTTCTCGACGCCCACCAGGTCGTCGTAGCCGTTCGAGGTGAAGTCGCCGCCGATGAGGTCGTTCATGCCGTTCCAGCCGGCGGAGCCGATCTCCTTGCGGGTCTCCAGGCCGGAGCCGTTGCTCTTGTAGAAGAAGAGCTTGCCGCTGGAGGACTCGGCGCCGACCACGTCCGCCTTGCCGTCGTTGTCGACGTCCATGCCGACCAGGTCGTGCATGCCGTTCCAGCCGCCCGTGCCGATCAGCACGCGGGTGCTGCCGCCGCTGATGGCGCCGGTGCCGTTGCCCTTGTAGAGCCACAGCTTGCCGGTGGACCTCTCGACGCCCACGACGTCGGCCTTGCCGTCGCCGGTGAAGTCGCCGCCGATGAGGTCGTGCATGCCGTTCCAGCCGCCGGAGCCGATCTCCTTGCGGGCGCCCAGGCCCGAGCCCGTGCCGGGGTAGAGGTAGAGCTTGCCGGTGGACTCCTGGGTGGCGACGACGTCGTCCTTGCCGTCGCCGTTGAAATCGGCGGCAGCCAGGTTGGACATGCCGTTCCAGCCGCCCGCCCCGATCTCGACGCGGGCCGAGCCGCCGGCGATCGTGCCGTTGCTGTTGCCCTTGTAGAGCCACAGCTTGCCGGTGGAGGCCTCCACGCCCACCACGTCGTCGACGCCGTCCCCGTTGATGTTGGCGGCGACCAGGTCCGTCATGCCCGCGGACGGCTGCGGCTTGGGCGCCGCGTCGTCGACGATGTTCTTGTAGCGGACCGGGTAGTACGGGCCGTAGCCCGGGTAGTACGGGTAGTCGTAGATCCGGTGGTGCACGCCGCTCGGAGTGAAGTCGAAGCCCCAGTACTTGGTGTGGTCGCTGTTGGCCCACCGCTCGAAGAGGACGACGTGGCCCCCCGCGCCGCCGTCGTTGTCGAGCAGGGCGTCGCCCGCCTTGAGGTCCGACTTGCCGATCTTGTAGACGACGCCGCGCGGCTCGAAGGTGTCCGTGGTCAGCGAGGAGTCCAGGTCCCAGGCCATCGAGACGTAGCCGGAGCAGTCGGTGCGGTAACCGCCGTGGCGGCCGCCCCAGTCGTAGTCGAGGCCGATGCCGACCCAGCTCTTGGCCCGCTCGATGACGGTCTCGCGGGATATCTTCGTGGCCGCCCCGGCCGCCGCGAACGGCGTTCCCCTCACCTCGGTGGTGACGGGCACCTCGGCGCCCTGGCCGGTGCTGCCGAAGTCGGGGTTCGGGGCGCCGGTCACGGGGGCGTCCCCCGTTGCGGCGGGGGGCGCCGGGTCGGCGACCGCGGTGCCGTTGACGGCGACGACGGTGCCGCTCGCGGCTGCGATGGCGAGCAGGGCGGCGATTCCGGTGCGGCGGAAGGACTTTCCGTTGCGGGACATGGGTGTACTCCGGTTCGTGTGTGAAGGGTTCGCGGTGTGCCGGGAGCCGACGGGGCTCGACCAGCGGTCGCGGATGTCGTGGATGTCGCGGATGCTGCAGTGGTCGTGGATGTCGCGGATACCGCGGATACCGCGGATACCGCGGATGTCGCGGATACCGCGGATACCGCGGATACCGCGGATACCGCGGATACCGCGGATACCGCGGATGTCGAGGGTGGTGAGGCGGCGGTGTGCCGCGGGGGTTGCCGAGGGGGTTGCCGAGGGCGGACGCGGTCGGACGGCTGTCCTGCAGGTACAGCGGTCCGTGCGGTCCGTGCCGTGTCGCGTGGACTCCGGTGGTCCAGGCGTGACTTCGGGCCGCGCCGTGGGTGAGGGAGTGTCAGCCGGCGGGTGGCGCCGAGGCGTCGGGGGTGGCGGTCCGCGGGGTTCCGGTGCGCATGACGGTCGTGTTTCCTTTCGAACAGGTTGTGTTGGTGCCCGTCTGACGTCCGTACGGCCGGACTCCCCTGAACACGTCCCGCGGTGACGTCCCAGAAGCCTTCGAGGCGGTGTCCCCGAGGTCTCCCTCGCTGACAGGGATCAGCTTTGTCGCTGGCCAGCGGCCTGGGAAGGGAGGTCGGCGGGCCTGAAGCGGCCTTGGACCAACCAGGCCACCTCCGGCCCCGCGTCGACCGTCCGGGCGCTCAGGGGGCCGTCGTAGGCCCCACGACGTGTTCGAACACCCCCCGGGGGGCGAACCGCAGGGGGAGTGCGCCGGCCCGGGTGGGGATGCGGCAGGCGTGGCGCGTGGTCAAGACGGACCGGGCGATTCCGGACATCTTTTGTGCGGCTCGTGGGGCACGCCCGGGCCTCCGCGGCGGCGCCCCGGGGCGGCGCGGACGTCGACGTACCGATGCCGGACCGGCCCGCCGCCGCCCGGGCGGGCTCCACTGCCCGTCCCGTAGTGGTGAATTGAGCGTCCAGGAATTGGCTGATATTCGATCGGGCGGCTCTGTTCCGGCGGCTCTCAGACCTTGCGAAGAAAATCCGTACGCTACGGTAACTTCGCTGTCCGTCACCCCCGTGACGGCCCTCAGCCATTTCCCGACCGGCGCCCGCTCATACCGAATCGCGGGCCCGGCGGATCGCCATGGAGGGCGAATATGAGTACCACCGAGCGTCGCAGCCGAATAGAGGCCCTCGGCGCCTTTCTCCCCGCGGGAACGCAGAGCAACGAGGAACTGCGCGCCGAGGCGCCGGGCCTCGGAGGAGCGGACGTCGAACGGATCACCGGAATCGCCGAACGACGCGTCCACGATCCCGACCCGGCCGCCGGGGAGGACTCCTTCGGGATGGCCCTGGCCGCCGCCCGCGACTGCCTGGCCGCCTCCCGCCACCGGGCCGCCGACCTCGACGTCGTCATCAGCGCCTCGATCACCCGGGTGAAGGACGGCGGCCGCTTCCACTTCGAGCCGTCCTTCGCCGGCATGCTGGCCAGGGAGCTCGGCGCCCGGCCCGGCGTCCTGAGCTTCGACGTCTCCAACGCCTGCGCCGGCATGATGACCGGGGTCTGGCTGCTGGACCGCATGATCCGCTCCGGAGCCGTGCGCAGCGGCATGGTCGTCAGCGGCGAGCAGGCCACCCGGGTCGCCCGCACCGCCGCCCGCGAGCTCACCGACTCCTACGACCCTCAGTTCGCCTCCCTCTCGGTCGGCGACTCGGCGGCCGCGGTCATCCTCGACGAATCGACCGACGCCGCCGACCGCATCCACTACATCGAGCTCATGACCTGCTCGGAATACTCCCATCTGTGCATGGGAATGCCGAGCGACCGCAGCCAGGGAATCGCCCTCTACACCGACAACAAGAAGATGCACGACCGTAACCGGCTCAAACTGTGGCCGCGATTCCACGAGGATTTCCTCGCCAAGAACGGGCACCGTTTCGCCGACGAGGAATTCGACTACGTGATTCACCACCAGGTCGGCACGCGATTCATCGACTACGTCAACCAGACCGCCGAGGCGGAGTTCGGCACCCCCATGCCGGCCTCCCTGCAAGTGGTCGAGCGGTTCGGGAACACCGCCACGACGTCCCACTTCCTCACCCTGCGCGAGCACCTGCGGAGCGCCGGTCCGGCCGCGGACCGCGACCACGCCCGCAGCGGGGCCAGGTACTTGATGGTGCCCGCCGCCTCCGGCGTGGTCACCGGCGCCCTGTCCGCCACGATCACGAACGCGAGGGTCTGAGCCGCCATGGGCATCGTCATCACCGCCGCCGCCACGGCGGCCCACACCGACCCGGCCACCCCGGCCTCCGCCGTCGACCTCGCCGCCCGCGCGGCCCGCAGCTGCCTCGACGGCGCCCGCGTCTCCCCGTCCGGGGTCGGGGTCCTCGTCAACGTCGGCGTCTACCGGGAGCACAACACCTTCGAACCGGCAGTGTCCGCGCTGGTCCAGAAGGAAGTCGGCATCAACCTCGACTACCTCGCCGACCCCCAGCCGGCCGCGGGCTTCTCCTTCGACCTGATGAACGGGGCCTGCGGCGTGCTCAGCGCCGTCCAGGCCGCGCAGTCCCTGCTGGCGACCGGCACCACCGAGCGCCTGCTGATCACCGCCGCCGACGTCCACCCCGGCGGGGACGCCGCCCGCGACCCCGACTACCCGTACGCCGACCTGGGCGGAGCCCTCCTGCTGGAGCGCGCCGCCGACCCCGGCACCGGCTTCGGGCCGGTACGCCACTACGGCGCCGACCGGCCCACCGACATCGAGGGCTACCTCGACCTCGACACCATGGGCAGCGGCGGCCGTTCCCGCATCACGGTCCGTCGTCCGCCCGGGCACGAGACGCGGACCGGCGAACTCGCCGCCGCCGCGGTGGCCTCGTACGCGGAGGAGTTCGGGCTCGACCTCACCCGGACCCTGCTCATCGGGCCCCGGGTTCCGCTCGCCGCCGACCTGCACGGTGCGGGCGACCTGCACGGTGCGGGCGACCTGCGCGGTGCGGGCGCGCCGGGCGAGGCGGGCGGGGCGGGCGGGGCGGGGGAGGCGCACACCGCCGCTCCGATCCTCGGCTACCTGCGTGCCCTGGACGGCGGCGCCCGGCCCGCCGACCACGACGGGATCCTGTTCGTGACCGCGGGCGCCGGGCCGAGCGCGGCCTGCGCCTCTTACCGGCCGCAGGGGTGGTGACCGGCATGACCTCAGCAGCCACCCGGCAGGCCGCGTCCCACCACCAGGCCGCGGCCGACAGCGGCACCGGCCCCGGAGCCGGCTCCGGAGCCGGGGACCTCGATGCGCAGAGCCTGGCCGGGCTCCTGGAGCGCAACGCCCGCGCCCACCCGCACAAGCCGGCCGTCATCCACCCCGACGGCCCCCGCCGGGTCCCGGGCGCACGCTCCGCCGGCCCGGCCCAGGCTCCTGCCGGCGGCCCGGCGCACGTTCCCGAGTACGGCACGCTCACGTACGGCGAACTGCAGGCAGCGGTCGAGGAGTTGGCCGCCGGCTTCACCCGGGCCGGGATCACCAAAGGCACCAAGACCGTGCTGATGGCCCCGCCCGGCCCCGAGCTGTTCGCCCTCGTCTTCGCCCTGTTCCGGATCGGCGCCGTACCCGTCGTCGTCGACCCCGGCATGGGCGTGCGCCGGATGCTGCACTGCTACCGGACCGTGGGCGCCGAGGCCTTCATCGGCCCGCCGCTCGCCCACCTCGTACGGCTGCTGGGACGCCGCACCTTCGCCGGGATACGGGTGCCCGTCACCCTGGGCCGGCACCGGCTCGGCCGCGCCCGCACGCTGACCGCGGTGCGTGCCCTGGGAGCCGACAGTGCCCGCCGCGGAGACACCGCACGGGTGGCGGCCGGCCGCGACGACCTGCTGATGATCGGCTTCACCACCGGAAGCACCGGCCCCGCCAAGGGAGTCGAGTACACCCACCGGATGGCCCTGTCCATCGCCCGCCAGATCGAGGCCGTCCACGGCCGCACCAGCGAGGACACCTCCCTGGTCACCCTGCCGTTCTACGGGGTCCTCGACCTCGTTTACGGCTCCACCCTCGTCCTCGCCCCGCTGGCACCCGCCAGGGTGGCGCAGGCCGACCCCGAGCTCGTGGTCGATGCGCTGGAACGGTTCGGCGTGACCACGATGTTCGCCTCGCCCGCCCTGCTGCGCACCCTCGCCGAGCACCTCACCGCTGCCGCCCCGGGCCGCCACCCGCTGCCCGACCTGCGCTGCGTCGTCGGCGGCGGCGCACCGGTCCCCGACTCGACCGTGGCCGCACTGCGCCGCGTACTGGACGAGAAGGCGCGCATCCACGTCACGTACGGGGCGACGGAGGTGCTGCCGATCACGTCGATCGAGGCCACCGAGATCCTCGGGGATCCGGCTGACGCCGGTGCGGGTGCCGCGACGGGGACTTCGGGCGGGGCCGGTACCGCGGCGCGGGCCGCCGAGGGTGCCGGGACCTGCGTCGGCCGGCCCGTGCCCGGCACGCGGATCGCGATCCTGCCCGTCACCGACGGCCCGCTGCCCCGCCTCGGGGCCGGGACGCGCCTGCCCGCGGGACGGGTCGGCGAGATCGCCGTCCACGGCGACTCGGTCAGCCCCCGCTACCACCGCTCGCCGGAGGCCGACCGGCTGCACAAGGTCCTCGACGACGCCGCCTCGGCTGCCGACGCCGCCGCCCGGGATGCTGCCGACACCGCGGCGGCGGGGGACGGCACACCACCGCGCACCTGGCACCGCACCGGAGACCTCGGCTACCTCGACGAGGAAGGGCGGCTGTGGTTCTGCGGCCGCGCGGCCCAGCGGGTGCGCGCCGAGCACCGCGACCTGCACACGGTGCGCTGCGAGGGCGTCTTCAACGCGCACCCCCTGGTACGCCGCACCGCCCTCGTCGGCATCGCGGACAGCACCACCACCGGTACCGGGACCGCCGCCGACAGCGGCTGGGGCCGCGGTCGCGGGGGCGATCGAGTGGGGCAGCGCCCCCAACGGCCCGTCGTCTGCGTGGAGACCGAGGCGGACCTCGATGCGGGGACTTGGCAGCGCACGGTCGCCGAACTCCGTGACCTCGCCCGCGCCCACGCGCCGACCACGGGCCTGGAGTCGGAGGACTTCCTCCGCCACCCCGGCTTCCCGGTCGACATCCGGCACAACGCCAAGATCGGCCGCGAGGAGCTCGCCCGCTGGGCCGAGCGCCGGCTCGCCCCGCCCGCCCCCCTGCTCTCCCGGGACCGCGCCGCCCAGCTCGTCCCGCTCGCCGGCTGGGCGTACCTCGTGGGCGGCGCCCTGTGGGCCGCGACCGCGGGGGTCCCCGCGGCCCGCCTCCCCCGCGTGCTGTGGTGGACGGACGCCGCCCTGAGCATCGCCGGGCACGCCGCCCAGATCCCGCTCGCCCTGCCCCGCGCCCGAGCCGCCGGCATCAGCCGGCCCGCCGCGGCCGGACTGACCCTCCTCTACGGAGCGACCTGGTGGCGGAAGCTGTGACCTCCACCCGCATCCTGATCACCGGCGCCACCGGCTTCCTCGGCGGCCACCTGGTCGACGCCTGCCTCGCCTCCGGCCACCGCGTACGGGCGCTCGTACGGTCCGGCAGCGACACGGCCCGGCTGCGCTCCCTGCCCGGCGTCGAGCTCGTCACCGGCGACCTGACCCAGCCGGCCTCGCTGGCCCGGGCCGCCGAGGGCTGCCGGGCCGTGGTGCACAGCGCTGCGCGCGTCGTCGACCACGGCAGCCGGGAGCAGTTCACGGCCGCCAACGTCACCGGCACGCTCCGGCTGATGGCGGCCGCCCGGGCGGCAGGTGCCCGGCGGTTCGTGTTCGTGTCGAGCCCGAGCGCACTGATGCACGTACGCGAGGGAGACCGGCTCGGCATCGACGAGAGCACCCCGTACCCCACCCGCTGGTTCAACCACTACTGCGCGACGAAGGCCATCGCAGAGCAGCACGTACTGGCCGCCGACACACCGGAGTTCACGACGTGCGCGCTGCGCCCGCGGGGCATCTGGGGGCCGCGCGACCACGCCGGGTTCCTGCCGCGGCTGGTCGGGGCCATGCACGCCGGGCGGCTGCCCGACCTGTCGGGCGGCAAGCGTGTCCTGGTGTCACTCTGCCACGTCGACAACGCGGTGGACGCCTGCCTGCGGGCCGCCGTCACCGCCCCCGCCGAACGCATCGGCGGCCGGGCGTACTTCGTCGCGGACCGCGAGGTGACGGACCTGTGGTCGTTCCTCGCCGAGGCCGCCGGCCTGATGGGCTGCGCCCCTCCGGGCCCGAGCATTCCGCTTCCGGTGGGTCGCGCACTGGCGGCCGCGGTGGAGACCCTCTGGCGGCTCCGGCCCGACGCCGGCACGAGCAGCCCGCCGCTGAGCCGCTACATGATGGCCCTGCTGACCCGCTCGACGACGTACGACACCGGCGCCGCCCACCGCGACCTCGGCTACACCGCCCCCCGCAGCCGGACCGAGGGCCTCCACGACCTGGCCCGCTGGGTCACCGCCCAGGGCGGCGTCCCCGCCTGGACCAACCCCCCGGCCCGCGTGGATCCGCCGGGCGCCGTACGCGTGGGTCCGCCGGGCGCCGCGCGGGTGGTTCCCTCGGGTGCCGCGCGGGTGGTTGCGTCGGATACCGCTCGTGCGGCTGCCACCGGCCTCGTCTGGTCGAACAGCCTCGGTCCCGCCCGGGAGGCCGCGGTCGATCCCGCACCGACGGGGACGCCCGAACCCGCCCGGTCTGCCGCGCCCGGGCGCTGCCCGGGGGGGGCCTGCCGGGTCCGGGGTGGCGGGAACCACCCGGTCCGCGTCCGCGGGCGCCGCCGGGTCCGGCCCGGTGAGCGGTTCCGAGCCGCCCCGGGACTCCGGACGCCGTGTTGCGCACGTGCCCGGGGGCGTGCCCGGGGGCGTGCCCGGGGCCGTGCCCGGGGCCGTGCCCAGGGCCGTGCCCGGGGGCGGTGTCGCTCTGGATGCCGATGTGGATGTCGATCCCGATGCCGATGGCCGTGCCGTTGCCCTTCCCGATGCCGTTGTGGACGCGTCCGGGGCCGAGTCCGCGTTCGGGGCCGCGTCCGGGGCCGAGTCCGCGTCCGACTCCGCGTCCGGGGCCGCGTCCGGGGCCGAGTCCGCGTCCGACTCCGCGTCCGGGGCCGAGTCCGCGTCCGAGTCCGCGTCCGGGGCCGGGACCGGGTCGGTCGCCGGGGCAGGGGCGGGCCCGGGCTCGCGCCGTCCTTCCGCTTTCGGCCGGCGGGCCCTCAGCGCCCCCGACGCCGACGGGTCCTCCTCCCGGCACGACGCGCAGGACGCCCCGGCCGGCCGGGTACCCGATGCCGGGACCGGTGCCGCGGCCGACGCCTCCGGACCCCGGCCCGGCAGCACCCGTCAGGAAGCGGCGTCACGACTGCTGCACACCGCCGCCCCAGCGTCCGGAACCACAGACCCGGCCGGTTCGGCCGCCCGAGGGGACAGCCCGCGATGACCACCACACCCGACACGTCCGACACGTCCGACACGTCCGCGGCGCCTGCCGCGTCCGTCGCCCCGGCCGCCGCCCTTACCACCACGGCCGCCCCCTACCGGCGCCCGGTGTCGCCCACCGAGCGGCTCTACCTCGCCGCCGGCCAGGCCCGTGGGGCCATGGCCCTGCGGATCGTCGTCGAGGGCGACGGGCTGCCCGACCGCGAGCAGCTCCAAGCCGCCGTGGCCCGGGCCGCCGAGGCCTGCCCCGGCTCCCGCCTGGTGCGCCGCGGCCCGCTGTGGGTGGCCGACGGCCCGCCGCCGCGCGTCGTGTACGCCGACCCGGCCCCCGCGGCCCTCGACGCCTCCGACCCCGCCACCGCCGAGCTGCTCACCGGCCGCTCCGGCCCGGCCGACCCGCCCGGCTGCGAGGTCCTCGCCGTACCCGGCCAGGACGGCACCGACACACCCACCGCGCTGGTCTTCAGCGCCTCCCACGCCCTGATGGACGGTCACGGCGCCCTGACCTGGGTACGGGAGGTCTTCCGGGCGCTGCGCGGCGAGCCCGCACGGGCCGCGGCCCACCCGGCCACCGACCACGGTCTGCTGCGCTCCCTGCCCGCCGACCGGCGCCGTCGCCGTCCCGCCCCGCTACCCGGCCGGCCCTCACCGCTCGGCCCCGCCACCCCCGGAGCCCCGCCCCGCACCCTGTGGCTGCGCCGCACCTTGCCCGGCCGGCACCCCGCGCTGACCGCGCGGCTCGCCCAGGCCGTCGCCGACGCGGCACGGCGCGACACCCGGGTCATGGTCCCGGTGGACCTGCGCCGCCACCGTCCGCAGCTCGCGGCTGCCACCGGCAACCTCACCCTGCCGCTCTTCTTGGACCTGCGTCCGGGGGAGGACTGGGCCGGGGCCCACTCCCGGCTGCTGGCCGCGCTCGCCGACGGCGCAGAACTCGCCTCCGGGTTCGAGGCGGGCCTCGTCACCCGGCTGCCCGCCGGTGCCGTCGCCGCGCTGTTGCGCGGCGCGCAGGCCGCGTCCGTACGCGCCGACCGCCACCTGGCGTCGGCAGTGGTCTCCCACGTCGGTCTGCTGGACCCGGACGAACTGTCCGGCGGCGGTTTCACCGCCACCACCGCGTACGCGCTCCCCGTGCACGCACCGCTGGTCCCGCTGTCGTTCGCCGCGACCGAGACCGGCGCCGCGACCGAGATCACCCTCGGCGTACGCGCCTGCGACCCGTACCTCCGGCAGCACGCCTCGGCCTTCCTGGACACGGTCCTCGCCAGCGCCGGCGCAAGCCCCACAGCCCCCGCAAGCCCCACAGCCCCCGCAAGCCCCACAGCCCCCGCAAGCCCCAGCGCCCCCGCCGCCACTGCCGCCGGGGACCCCAACCGTTCCGTGGCGCGCGGCTCCCGTTCCGCGGCCGTGGCGGGTCCGGCAGCACCGGCCACCACGCCCGCTCCGGCCCCGTCCGCGACCACCGCGACCACCGCGACCACCGCGACCACCGTCGTGGACGTCTTCCGGGCCCGGGCCGCCCGTACGCCCGCGGCCGTCGCGCTCGACGGGCCCGACGGCCCCGTCACCTATGCCGAACTGGACCGGCGTTCCGACGCGGTCGCCGCCGAACTGGTGCGGCGCGGGGCCGGCCGCGGAAGTCTCGTGGGCCTGGTCGTCGACCGGACCCCGGCGGGGGTCTGCGCGCTGTGGGGGATCCTCAAGGCCGGGGCCGCCTACGTCCCGCTCGACCCGGGCCATCCCGGTCTGCGGATCCGCGATGTACTGGAGGCCGGCGGCGTACGCCTGACCCTGACCCAGCGCCACCTTGCCGTGACCCTGGCCGATTTCGTGCCCGGAACCCTGCTCCCGGTCGAGGACGTGCCGGCGCACCCGAACTCGGGCTCGACCGCGGACCCCGACCCCGACCCGGACCGGGCCCCGGCGCTGCCCGCCGGCCCCGCCCCGGAGGACCTGGCGTACGTCATGCACACCTCCGGTTCCACGGGCCGTCCCAAAGGCGTGCTGATCGAGCACCGCGGGCTGCTCGCCTTCGTTGACTGGATGACCGGGATGTGCCGTGTCGACGCCGGCACCCGCTTCGGGTTCGCCGCCTCGTACGCCTTCGACATCTCCTGCTTCCCGCTCTTCCTGCCGCTCCTCGCCGGCGGTACGGCCGTCCTGGCGCCGGGCGCGCCCTCCCCGGCCGTACTGCGCGCCCTCGTCGGCGAACACCGCGCCGACGTCCTCGCCCTGACGCCGTCCCACCTCGCCCTCCTCGACGGCGACGGCGGTGGCCGCCTCCGCACGCTGCTGCTCGGCGGGGAGGAGCTGACCCCGGCCTCCGTCCGCTCCGCGTACGCCGCCTTCGGCGCCGACTGCCGTGTGATCAACGGGTACGGGCCCACCGAGGCCACCGTCGCCTGCCTCGCCCACGTCGTCGACGGCACCGAGACGGGTCCCTCCCTGCCGCTCGGCACTGCCGGCCCGGGCGCCCGCGTCGACCTGGTCGCGGAGGACGGCGAAGTCATCGGCACCGGCCCGGCGGACACCGGTCGCGTCGGCGAGATCGTCGTACGGGGCCTCCAGGTGGCCCGCGGCTACCTGGAGGCCGACGCCGAGACCACCGCCGACACCGCCGCCGATACCGCCGCCGGCGGGAAGGCCCGTACGGCCGCCCCGTCCCCGTTCTCGACCGGGCCCGACGGGGTGCGCTCGTACCGTACGGGCGACCTCGGCCGCCGGCTTCCCGGCGGTGCGATCGCCTTCGCCGGTCGGGCCGACGGCCAGTTGAAGATCTCCGGGTACCGGATCGAGCCGGCCGAGGTCGCCGCCGCCTTGGAGGCCCACCCGGCCGTGGCCCGCGCCGCGGTCACGGCCCGCCGCCGTCCCGGCGCCCGGTCGGCTGCCCTGTGCGCGTACGTGGTCCTGGCCCGCACCCCGGACGGCCCCAACGGCCCCAACGGCCCCGACGGCCCCGACGGCCCCGACGGCCCGGAACCGCCCGCACCCCCGTCTCCGGCCCCGGCGACGATCGCAGCCGACCGGGCGAACGCCCGGTCGGAGGCCGCGACGGCCGCCGCGCTGCGGGGGGAACTGGCCCGGACCCTGCCCCGGCACCTGGTTCCCGCGCACGTGGTCGCCGTGGCCGCCCTGCCCATCACGATCAGCGGCAAGACCGACTTCGACGCCCTCCCCGACCCCTTCGCCCGCACTCCGCATCCGGACAGCCCGGACGTGGACTCCCCGGCCCCGGACTCCACGGCGCCGAACGCCGATGACCCGTTGCGGGCCCGTGTCGCCGGGCACTGGGCGGCGATCCTCGGCGTCGAGGCCTCCGCCCTGACCCCCGACTCCGACTTCCAGGCGCTGGGCGGCGACTCCCTCGCCCTCGTCGAGATGCTCAGTGCGGTCAGCGCCGACCTGCTCACCCCCGACCAGGCCCGCCGCTTCACCGAGGACCTCACCTGCCTGGTCCGCGACCTGACGCTCGGACAGGTCTGTGCCCGCCTCACCGCCGTTCGCGAGGAGACCCCCGCATGATCTTCGTCGGAGACGGCGCCCTGCTGCGCCGGGCCGTCGCCCACGCCGCCGCCCAGGGCCACCGCGTCGACCTGGTCTGCTCCGCCGACCCGCTCGACGCCGCGGCCGCCGGGCCCGCCACCCCGCACCTCGTCCCCGCCCCGGACGTCAACGCGCACGCCGCCGTCCTCGCCGCCGCCTGCACCGACGGCATCGTCTGGTCCGTCAACAACCGGCAGATCTTCCGGGCCCCGCTGCTCTCCCTCGGACTGCGGATCGTCAACGTCCACAACGGCCTGCTGCCGCAGCACCGCGGACTGCCGTCCGCAGCCATCGCGTTCGCCCTGCTGCACGGCGACACCGAGTACGGCGCCACCGTCCACGAGGTCGACGCCGGCATCGACACCGGTCCCGTCCTCTCCGAGCACCGCTTCCCCCTCGGGCCCGAGGACCGCTTCCACCAGGTGATGCTGCGCGGCGTCCGCGCCTGTCAGACCCTGTTCGAGCAGACACTGCCCGCCGTCGCCGTCACCGACGGAGTCCTGCCGGGCCCCGCCGTGTCGGCACGGCCGCCGTCCGCCCCGTCCGCCCTGTCCGCCCCGTCCGCGTACTACGGCAGTCGCGCGCTGGCCCGCCTCGGGGACCACCGGCACGATCCTGCGTTCGCCCGCGCCACCGACCTCGGCCCGTTCGCCGCCCACGCCCCGGAGCTCGCCCGGGCGCTGGAGCTCGTACGCGGGGGGCAGTCGTAGGCGCGGGCACGGGCGGGGCGGGGGTGGGGCTGGGGATGGGTGAGCTGCAGCGGCGGAAGCCCGGCGCGGGATGCGGGCCCGCACCGGGTCCGCACCAAGCCCGCACTGGGAGTCGCGCGGGGAGTGGCGCCGGAAGTCGGGCCGGAGCCGGGGCACCGCGCCGTGCCCCGTCCGCCGTGCCGGACCGTGGGTCGCGGTCAGGTCCACTGCTCGGACGGCTTCACGCCCGGCAGCGGCTTGCCGATCACGGCCAGCGGGATGAAGAAGCCGACCTGGCCGATCGCGATCGCCAGCGTCGTGAGCGCCTTGTCGTCGTAGTGCTCCGCCACCCGGGCGTACAGCTCGTCGGACACCCGCTCGCCGTGCGGGGAGGGCCGGAGCACCGCTTCCACCAGGGCCAGGGCGGCGGCCTCGGCCCCGGTGAAGTACGGGGCGTCCTGCCAGGACGCGACGGCCGTGATCCGCTCCTCGGACACGCCGTCCTTGCGGAGGCTCTCGCTGTGCATGACGGTCAGGTACGTGTTGCCGACTATCTGGCCGGCCCGCAGCTGCACCAGGTCGACGGTGGTCTTCGGCACCGAGCCGTTGCCGGTGGCCTTGAACAGCGCGGCCGACACGGGGCCGAGCTCGGGGACGAGCCTCGCGGGGTTGGGCAGGCGCGAGCCCTTGGTGTTGGTGCGGACGGTGTTCTGGGCGGTGTTCGGCTGAGCGGTCATCGTGGTGGTCCCTTTAGGTCCGTTGCGTTGCCTTCACTGCACTGACGGACCGCGGCGCGGGGATGTGACAGCCCGCCGGAGATTTTTTCAGGCCGTGGGGCGGGCCGCCCTGCCTCGCTCGCCTGCGCGGCTGGACCCTCCGGTACGGGGAGGCCCTACGGTTCCGAGCCATGAAGATCGTTGTTCATGACACGGCGTCCGCCATGCTCGAACTCCTGCAACGCCCCTTGGGGGAGCGGCCCGACGCCCTGCGAGAGATGCTCGGCCCGCTACAGGACGTCATGTCCGTGATGGGCGACCTGGACATGGTCCAGATGCACCGGACGGGCAGTGGGTTCCGGACCGACGTCGAGGACCCGCGCTACCTGCCGGCCGTGAGGCAGATGCGGGAAGCGAACGTGTGGGACCGGATCGAGAGCTGCCTCACCTCGGCGTGGGAGCGCCTGAGCGGAGCGGCGCCCGGGCTCAGGACCGCCGAGACCGTGCACGTCGTGCTGGTGCTCGGCAACCCCGACGACGACCTCCTGACGGTCCGCAGCGCCGGCTACTTCGGCATGGGCGGCATCCCGGGAGCGATCCAGCTGACGATGTGGCCCACGGGGACCAGCCTCGCGAAGATCGGCTACGCCGCCGCGCACGAGCTCCACCACAACGTGCGCTACGCCAATGTGGTCTGGGATCCGGCGGCGGTCACGGTCGGCGAGCAGGTCGTGGCCGAAGGTCTGGCCGAGGCCTTCGTACGCGAGCTGGCGGGCGAAGGGGCCATGGGCCCCTGGTCAACTGCGCTGACCGGCACGGAACTCGACACCGCCTACGAGAAGGTCACGGCGGGGATCGACGTGACGGGCATGCACAACCTGCCCGCGTACGTGTACGGCGACGCCACCGCCCAGCGCATGGGGCAGCGACCCGTCGGCCTGCCCGACTCCGCCGGATACGCGGTCGGCCTGCGGATCGTGGACGCCCACCTCGCCGCGAGCGGCCTGACCGCCGCACAGAGCACTGCGTTGCCGGCCCGAGACGTCCTCGCGAACGCTGGTGTGCCGACGAGGGGGTGACCGTGCTCCCCCGCCCCGGCCGGCAACCGCCGGCCGTGGGGCACCGGGCGGCTCGGCTCCGACGGTCTCACTGTCGGCCGAGCGGCGGCACTAGCAGGGGTCAGCGTGAAGACGCTCCACCACCGGGGCCACGATCGGCCTCGTGCGCCCGAGCGGTCGTACCCGGGCCGGGGTACCGGCGCCCCGGACACCGACGCGCGCAGCCACCTGCGTCAGACAGCGATCCCAACTGGTGGAGCGCGCATTGCCGTCGGCCCCAGGATCCCGTTTAATGAATGAACGGGCATTTATTAACAGGAGAAGCTGGAGGCGGGCAGGCATGGCACGTCCCCGTGGGGTCGAGGACGCGGTGATCCTCCGCGCGGCCGCCCAGGTCATGGGCCGGGTGGGCCCCGTCGGGTTCACCCTGGCCGCCGTGGCGGACGAGGTCGGACTGGTTGCGGGCACCCTCGTACAGCGCTTCGGTTCCAAGCGCGGACTGCTGCTCGCACTCGCCGAACTGTCCGCGCGCGATGCGGACGCCCTGCCCGCCCGCGTACGCCCGGCGCACACCACGGCGCTCGACGCCCTCGAAGCGCTGCTGGTCGAGCTCACGGACCAGGTGGCCACCCCCGAATCCTTCGCCCACCACCTGGCCTTCCTCTGCACCGACCTCACGGACCCGGAGTTCCGCCGCCACGCGCTCGTCGTCCACGACGCCCAGCGGCGCGCCGTCGAGACCCTGCTCGTCGAGGCCGTGGCCGCGGGTGAACTCCGCCCAGGTACGAACACCGGCGCCCTCGCCGACACCGTCCAGGCCGTCACCGCCGGCACGGGCCTGGTCTGGGCCCTCGACCGCCGGGACGCCCTCGCGATCCGGCTGCGCCGCGAGCTGGCCGCCGTACTCACCGCCCACCGCAACCCACCGGAGGCATGAATGAGGATGACGCACGACACCCCCACGACCGCCCCGCTCCGGGGGAAGGTGGCCCTCGTCGCAGGCGGCACCCGCGGCGGTGGGCGCGGCATAGCCGTCGAGCTCGGCGCCGCCGGAGCGACGGTGTACGTCACCGGCCGCAGCAGCCGCGGCGCCGCCGGGCGCTCCGAACTGGACCGCCCGGAGACCGTCGAGGAGACCGCAGAGCGGGTCACCGCCGCCGGCGGCCTCGGCATCCCGGTCCGCGTCGACCACAGCAGCCCCGACGAGGTCCGCGCCCTCATCGCCCGCATCGACGCCGAACAGGACGGACGGCTCGACGTCCTCGTCAACTGCGTCTGGGGAGGCGACCCGCTGACCGACTGGGAGCACCCGCTGTGGGAGCAGGACCTCGACCGCGGCCTGCGGCTGCTGCGCCAGGCAGTGGAGACCCATGTGATCACCAGCCGGTTCGCGCTCCCACTGATGGTGGCGCGGGGGAGCGGCCTGGTCGTCGAGGTCACCGACGGCAACACCGCCCGCTACCGCGGCTCCTTCTTCTACGACCTGGCCAAGTCGGCGGTGATCCGCCTCGCCTTCGCGCAAGCCGCCGAACTGCGCGAGCACGGCGTCGCCGCCGTGGCCGTCACCCCGGGCTTCCTGCGCTCGGAGGCCGTGCTGGACCACTTCGGCGTCACCGAAGCCACTTGGCGCGAAGCCGTGGCCGAAGACCCGAACTTCGCGCACTCCGAGAGCCCCGCCTACCTGGGCCGCGCGGTCGCCGCCCTCGCCGCCGACCCCGGTGTCATGGCCAAGTCCGGTCGCGCACTGGCGACCTGGTCCCTGTACGGGGAGTACGGCTTCACCGACGCCGACGGCACCCAACCCGACTTCGCCGCCCACTGGGCGACCACCCTGGAACCCACCCTGGGCCCCCTCGGAGACCCCCTGTAACCCCGCCCGGCCTTTTCGTCCCGCGCTGTTCGCCCTGTCCGCCGGGCCCGGGCGGGCTCACAGCACGTACGTGAACTCGTCGTTCGGACTGGTGGGCGACGTGGCGACGCCGACCGTCACGGTGACGTCCACCGTCTTCCCGTCGTCGTCCGAGTCCGACTCGTCGAGCAGCCGTGGCGGTGGCGTCGCCTCGATCCGGGTCGAGGACTTGACCTCCACGGAGCGAGCTGGATCGTGCTTGAACCGCACGGCCGCGGGCGATGCGAAGCCGGAGCCTTCGATGACGACGCGATCGTGGTCCGTCCCCTCGTTCGGGACGACCGCGCTGACCACCACCGGCGCGGGTCCGTCGTAGGCGAACTGCCCCAGCGGGACGGCGGGCGACGTACCGAGCAGGTTGGTGACGCGGACATCGACGATGCCGATCCCCCCGGGGCACGACCGCCCTGATCCACCGGCCGGCCAGGTCGACGACGTAGTCCCCGTACCGCACCCGTGTCCCGGCTGGGGTCGTGTTGACCGGACTCATCCTCGTGCGCGGCGCCGCCGCCCGCGGCCCCGAGGCTCCCCGGAACGGTGGGCTTCAGGTTCCTGGCCCAGTGCCGGGGGCCGCATCCGGGCCGCTGATCACCACCCCGGGCGTGGGGTGCGGCAGAGACCAGCGCATCCTGAGTACCTGACGCCCCGACAACCTGCCGGGGTGTCAAACAGCCATTGGTCGCACAGGGAGAGCCACGTTGTACCCGAGCATCCGCACGATCACCTTCGACTGCACCGGCGACCCGTACGACCTCGGGCTGTTCTGGAGCCGCGTGCTGGGCCGCCCGCTGGCCGACGACGACAAGCCCGGCGACCCGGAGGCGATCATCAAGGATCCGGCCGGCGGCCCCACGATGCTGTTCGTCCGCGTCCCGGAGGGCAAGACCGCGAAGAACCGCATCCACCTCGACCTGCAGCCGGCGGGCCGCACGCGGGACGAGGAGGTGCAGCGGATCCGGGACCTGGGGGCGCGGGTGATCACGGACCAGACCCGTCCGGACGGTGGCGGCTGGGTGGTGCTCGCCGACCCCGAGGGCAACGAGTTCTGCGTCGAGCGCGGGGAGCTGGGATGACGAGCGGCGGCACACAGCGCTGGCTGAAGCGGTTCGTCAGCGGCAGAAGCGGTAGCGGTAGTGGTAGCGGTAGCGGGTTCGGGGCCGCCGCCGGCGCGGCGCCGCACCCGGCCCGCACCCGCATCGTCTGCCTCCCGCATGCGGGCGGCGCCGCCACCGCCTACCAGGGCTGGGCCCGCCACCTCCCCGGCGACACCGAGCTGCTGGCCGTGCAGTACCCCGGCCGTCAGGACCGCATGGCGGAGCCCTGCATCGAGTCGATGGCGGAGCTGGCCGACGCGGTCTGCACCGCCCTGACCGCGCTCCCGCCGCTACCCACCGCCCTCTTCGGGCACAGCATGGGGTCACTGGTGGCCTACGAGACCGTGGTCCGGATGGAACGGCGCGCTCCGGAGTCGCTGCCGGTCCACCTGTTCGTCTCCGGATCCGGTGCGCCCCACCGCGTCCGCACGGACCTGCCCGCCCTGGACGACGAGTCGCTGATCGCCTACACCCGCCGGCAGAACGCCGTCGACGTCGCCGCCGACCAGGACCCCTACGCCATTCCCGAACTGAGGGAACTGCTGCTGCCCTCCCTGCGCGCGGACTTCACCCTGCTGACCGGGTACCGGCCGGCCGTGCCGCCCGCCGCCGTGCCCGTCCCGGTCACTGCGCTCGGCGGTGACCAGGACGCCGGCTGCCCGGTCGGCGCCCTGCCCACCTGGGCGGACCTCACCACCACGGGCTTCGCCTCCCGCGTCTTCCCCGGAGGGCACTTCTACCTCCAGGGACGCGCTGGGGCCGTGGCATCCCTGGTCGCCTCGGCATTCACCGCCGACGCGACGCCGCGGCAGACGACGTAGCGCCATCCGCCACCGCCGGCCGTGCTGATGCCGGCCCCTGCCCCTGCCCGCACCGGCGCTAGGAGTCGTTGCACACGTGGTCGTGTGTGTCAGGCCGCGAGCAGTTCATGCAGGCGCTCGGCTGGGGTGATCTCCCCTGCTCGGGGCGGGGCCGGCGGGCGTCGGCGCCAGCCTGGGTGGCGTGCGGGCGGCCCCGGCCGCTCTTCTTGCAAACCCTCAAGCCGGCCGTTGCGTTGAAGTCCACCGCACCCCCCTGAGCTGGTGCGTTGCGACGACCACGAGAACCGAAGAGCCCGGGCGGGGGCTCAGCCGCCGAGCAGGAGGCGGCGCAGGTGCGCGCAGGCTTCACCCTCCGTGGCGTGGACGGCGACCGGCTCGAACGCGCCGCGCTGGTACACGCCGGTCTCCCAGCCGCCCCCCTCCGGCCGGGTCCGCAGGTAGACGAAGTCGGGCGGAGTCGGCGCCGGTTCGTGCACCCCCTCGATCCAGTAGTGCCCGGCCGGCACCCCGGCCTCCAGGAGCGCCCGTTCGAGCCTCCGGCGTTCGCTCACGACGCCGCCGGCACCAGGTAGCCGTGGTCGAGCAGCCACTTGACGTTCAGCCGCTGCCCCGGCCCGGGGTTCAGGAAGGCCGGATCCAGCTTGACCTGCCGGCCGCCGCCCGGTTGCTCGAACCAGGGGGCGACGGCCCCCTTCCACACCGTGAACGGCTTGGCCACCTCGTACACGTGGTAATCGCAGGGGAAGGCCGCATCACGGGTGTTGAGGTTCTGCGGCGGCAGGGCGCGCTTGGCGTACGGATCCCCGGCAGGGGCGAGGTACGAGCCGTACTCGGACCCGAAGCGGTCCAGGCGCTCGCCGGGCTCCAGCACCTCGGGAGCCTTGTCGACGGTGCCGTTGACCTCGGCGAAACCGTCGTTCGGCGGGTACTTCCAGCTGCCCGTGGCGGCCGGGCCCTCCCAGTACTTCTTCAGGAACTCGGCGGACGTCAGTTTCCCGGTGCGCTGGTAGTGCCCCAGCAGCGGCCCGACCGGCTGCTGCCAACGCTTCGGCAGGTGCTGCGGGCCGAGCCGCCCGTCGCCCTCGAACTCCCCGGTGCACGGTGCTGGGGGGCCGACCGCCGGCGTGACCGCCGGCGCGACCGCGGCGGCGGACGCGGGGGCGGCCTGGGCGGGGGCGGCCTGGGCGGGCGCTGCGGATGCGAGGGCGACGCCGACGCCCAACGCGGCCAGAACGGCACGGATCCTCAGCTCGGTACGGGAGCGCTCCACGCGGATCTCCTTGACGCGGTCGAATTGACCTGCGACACCGTAGGCGATCTCTGACGCTCCGTTACGGCCGCCCGGCGCGATCCGGCCACCTCACGACGGCCCGGCACGACGGCCCGGCACGACGGCCCGGCACGGCACACGGCACGACGGCACACGGCACGACGGCACACGGCACGATGGCACGGCACGGCGGCCCGCCACGGCGGCCCGCCACGGCGGCCCGACGGGCACTACCGCCTCAGACCGCCCGCGGCCCCGGGGCCGGTACGGACACCGGTACCGCGCCCGGTACAGCGGTCGGGGCCGAGACCGGGGAGAGGCCGCGGGCGTCGGCCAGCCGGGCCACCACCAGGCAGTACACCGGCGCGAACACCAGCTCCACGACCAGCGCCTGCCACGGCGCGTCCGCGGCCGTCCCCGCGTCCGCCAGCTGCCCGAGGGCCAGGGCGGCCATGAACGAGAACACGTTGTTGGCGGTGTGCATGGCGATCACGGCCTCCAGCCCGCCCGTACGGATCACCAGCCACCCCCACCACAGCGACGAGTAGAAGAGCAGGAAGAAGCCGCTCCAGGCCCCGAAGCCGTGGGCGAGGGCGAACAGCACCGAGGCGACGGCCACCCCCGGCCACGGCGAACGCACGAACCCGCCGAAGAACTGCGGGAGCCAGCCCCGGAAGACGAACTCCTCCGCCCCGGCTTGGAACGGGACCACCACCGCGATGAGTGCCAGGCCGAGCAGCAGCTTCCCGGGCTCCGGGGCGTTCCCCTCGAAGACCGAACCGCCCTCCGCGAGCCATTCCCACAGCGTCAGTACGCCCATCTGCAGGGCCATGACGGGAAACGCGACGGCGGCACACAGCCCGAGCCACTTCCACCGCACACGGCCGGCCACGGACGCCAGCGTCCCCGCCGGGCGGGAGCCGCACCAGCGCACGGCCAGCATCACCACGGGTATGCCGATCGCCAGTACGAGGAGCCCGAGCACGGTGTCCGCCAGCGGATCCGCGAACAGCCGTTCTTCACCGTCGGAGGCGAGCTCGGCTCCGAGGGCGGCTCCGACCGCCATGCCCACCCCGGTCACCACGACCAACCCGACGCCGAGCAGGCCGACCACCGCACACAGTTCACCGAGCCGCCGCCACCAGCCCTGCCGGCCGTTGCGCGCCTGCTCGTGGTACCGCGACCCGGCCGGAGCAGCGACCACCCGGGACACCGCCCCACTGCCGTACGCGGCAGCCCACTCCTGCGGGCCGGGCCACGCCTGCGCCCCGGCGACCCCCTGCCCGTAAGGCGACGGCCCCTGCCCGTAAGGCGACGGCCCCTGCCCGGACGGCGCAGGCCCCTGCCCGGACGGCGCCGGCCCCTGCCCGTGAGGCGACGGCTGCGGTGCGGCCCACGGCTGCGACGCGGGCGGGTACGGACCGGGGTGTGCGGCGTACGGGGACCCCCCTGTGCGCTCTTCGTCAGGCTGCTGCCCCCGCTGCTCCGCGGTCCCGCCCGCCCCCGATATCTCCGCCACCCGAAGCACCTTCCTCTCCACACGCCACGGCTACGAATCCACGGCCCGTAGCCGCCCCGGCACCCTAATCGATCGCCGAACCCCGACGACCGCTCCCGGCCGGAGGCCCCTTCGGGAAACGCGTCCGGTGGTTCTGCGTCAGCCATCGAACCGAACGACCAGCCGAACGCCCGCGTCCCCGTGCAGACCGGCAAGGGTGCGCATGACCGCCCGGACGGCCCCCCAGCCGGTGTCGTCCACGGCTTGCTTCCGTTCTCCGTCGCGGAGCCGCGGGCGATCGGTTTCTGCGGCGCTGGAGCCGCCGTCAGCGGCGGCACGGAAAAGCCGCAGCGGCCGCTCCCCCCGGTGCCCGAGGAAGCAGCCGCTGCGTTCGGGAGGTGTTTACGGGACGGGCACGGGCAGCGGGGCCGTGTTCAGGGTGGGGATGGTCCACCGCTGGGCGGGGCTGGTGTTGCAGTCGTACAACCAGAGCTGGTGCCCGGGGGTGGTGTCGAAGTTGCCCACGTCTAGGCAGCGGCCGGAGGCCGGGTTGTGGACGCTGCCGTCGGACCGGGGCAGGAACTGCTGGCCGGGGGTGCTGCTGTCGCAGGTCCGGAGTTCGATGGGCGTGGTGTTCGCGGTGCCTGCGTTGACGGCGTTGAGGCACATGCCGTGGGTGCGGATGGTCCCGTCGCCCCGGACCTGGAACTTCTGGGCGTCGGTGCCGTTGCAGGGAGCGAGCTGGATCGTGTTTCCGTCCTCGGCCCGGTCGTGGTCGTTGTCGACGCAGTTGCCGGCTGATGCCGTCAGGGAGATGGGGCTGGTGGCGTCCGGTGCGGTCGGGGCGGCGGCGTACGGATAGACGGTGAAGTTGCTGATGCTCCCCTGCTTGAGGGGGTCCTGGGCGACTCCGTCGGCCTTGAAGCGGCCGAGCACGAGCGGACCGCTGGGCGCAGGGCTCGTGGCGGCCCGGTGGTGGCCGCTGGCGGCGAGGACGCCGTTGACGTAGAGGCTCATGCGGCCGGTGCCGGCGTCGTAGACGGCGGTCAGCCGGGTCCAGGCGTCGGGCGTGAACCGGGCCGCGCCGTTGGTGGCGTAGGTGTAGTCGAAGGGCCAGCCGTCGGCGTCGGCCGATGCCAGGGCGAACTGCCAGCGGGCGGAATTACGGTCGGGGTAGAGGATGAAGCTGCTGGCACGGTTGCCGTCCTGGCTCGCGATGACACCGCCGTCGGCGTCGGCCTTGGCCCAGGTGCTGATGGTGAAGCTCTTGCGGGTGTCGACCGCAGGGCGGCCGGCGGTGAGCGTGGCGGGCGACTGCTTGCCATCGAAGGCCGCGTACGGGGTGGAGCGGCCGCCGATGGGCTCGGCCGCTGCGATCTTGACGTTGCCCGCCGCCGTGGCGTGGTTGCTGCCGACCGCGTCGGGGCTGGTGGTGCCGTTCTGACCGGACAGTTTCCATTGCGCGACCGGCATGTTGAGGCTGCCCATGAGAATCGTTGACGTGTCGATCCCCGTGACGGTCGGGTGCGGGACGGTGGTCCCGTTCGGGGCGGTACCGAGTCCCTTGAACGCGACGATCTGCTGGTCCGAGCCGACTGCCCAAAGATCGGGGACGCCGTCCCCCGTGAGGTCACCACCAGAGCCGGCGCGCGGGTAGCGGAGCGGGTCGACCGTGCCGCCGATCGTGCCCGAGGCCGGGTCCGTGAAGGCGGTGAGGTCGGGTGCCTGTGCCGTGCCCTTGACGGGCAGGGCGTGCAGGGTGCCGTCCGTCTTCGAACGGGCCCACAGCGTCGGCAGGTCCGTGCCCCGGGCACGGCCGGGGGTGATCAGCTCGTACCCGTCCCAACGCGTGTCGTTGGCGGAGAGCAGCACCGCTCGCGGGGCGAGCTTGTTCGTCGTACCCGCAGTGGCGAGCCAGAGCCGCCCGCTTTCCACGAACAGCAGAGAGGTGCGCCCCAGCGCCCCGTCCTGGGCTGTTTCGCCCGAGAGGGATCCGAAGGCCGCGATCTGCGTTGCTTTGGACCAGTCGCCGCCGTACCCGTGGGTCGTGCAGTCGACAGCCGCTCCGGTCGGGGTGGTGCAGCTGCCGGGCTTGTCGAGGAGGACCGGTGCCGTGCCGTCCAGGCGGCCGCCGGTCGTGCTGTTGCGGTAGACGTAGAGGTTGGCGTGGCCGGGCTGGTGGGCGAAGAGGTCGTCGACGTTCTGGTCGCCGAGGCTGCCACGGTGCGTGGTCTGGATTCCGTGCCAGCCGTTCCACCCGGGAGCCAACTGGGGGCGGGCGCTCGGCGCGCCGGCCGGGTCGGCGTCGGCACCGATCACCCGCAGCGCGCCCGAGCTGTCGGGCAGGACGATGTCGGGCTTCCGGTCACCCGTGATGTCACCGAAGATCGGGGCCGGGCCGTTCGGGTTGGACGGGACGTAGAAGCCGTAGGCGACGGGGTGGGACAGGTTGCCGGCGTTGTCCTGGGTCTGGACGTAAAGGAAGTTCGTGCCCCACTGGGTCGGGGTGAGCTTGATCGTCGCCTTGCCGCCGGTGAGTTCGGCGATGTTTGTGTCGGTGTCGGTGCACTTCCAGTTGACGGCAGCGGCCTTGACGGGGTCGGTGGTCCAGCGGGCGCAGGCCAGGCCCGAGCTGCGGCCGCCGCCTGGCGGGGCGGGGTCGGTGCCGCCGAGGGTGAAGGTGCCCTCCTCACCGACGTGCTTGGGGTGCGCGTCGATGGTGCCGGAGGCGGGGAAGTCGGTGGAGGTGACGGCAGCGGTGGGCGGGGTGCGGTCGACGCGCAGGAAGCACCACTCCGTGGCCGCGCTGGTGAGGGTGCCGTCCGTGGTGCGGGCGGCCCAGCCGTACTGGTGGCCGTCGATCAGCGTGCCGACGTCCACGGTGGCGTCGCCGTAGTCGCTGTTCCAGCCGGTCTGGGCGTACTGCGTCGTGCCGGTGTCGTCGTCCCAGTACTGGAAGGTCGTCTGGAGCTGCCGCTTGGTGGCCGAGTACGTGGCGGTGGTGAGGGTGACGTTGTGGTTGGCGCCGACCCAGCCCGGGTCGTCCCAGGGATTCGTGGAACCGGGCGTGCGGCAGTCGGCGTAAGAGGCTGAACTCGTGAAGCCGGGGGCGGGTCGGGTCCGGGGCCACCACACGGTGGGCGTGATGTCGTACTCGACGGTGATGTGCGGGGTGTTTTCGTAGCGCTGCCGGTATTCCTTGTTGTACTCGTCGTCCGGCGCGAGGCCGACCGTGATCGTGGGCCACTGGGACCGGACCGCGTTCTTCACCAGGTCCGTGACGTTGAAGTCGATCTGGCCGGTGCCCGACATGTCGGTGTGCCCGACCTTGCTGCAGCCCTGCATCGTGGAGCGGGTGCCGCAGGGCTGACGGTTCCAGCTGGTCGGGTTGCCGATGGCGTTGGTCGAGTACAGCCCCATCGGCGTGGCCGTCTTCGGGCTGGAGGAGGAGATCACGGTCGCAGAGAACGTCGCGCCGATGACCTCGGTGTTGTACAGGCGGGAGTCGACGCCGATCTGGAAGTAGGCGCGGGTACGGCCGATACCGGTACAGGGCGGATTGCCGATGTTGTAGCCGCAGTAGCCGGTGGCCGGCTTGTCCTGGCCGTGCTCGGTGCCGTTGAACTCGTTCGTGTCCGGGTAGGCCTCCTGGACCTGCGCCCAAGCCTGGTTGCCGTTGTCGATCGTAGGGTTCCAGCCCGGGTCGATGTACCAGGGCCCGGTTCCCTTGTTCAACAGCTCGGCATCAGGGACCAGTTCGATGCCGTTGGCATCCGTGGTCGTCCTGACCGGCTTCACGGCTGCGCCCGCCCCCGGGCCGTCCGCGCTGGACGGAGCGGGAGGTTCTTCGGAGGCGCGCGATGCCTGTGGGGCGTCCGCGCCGGCCGACTTGCTCAGACGCCGGTCCGAGCCGGCGGCGGCCGGGGCGGATGCGGTGCCGGAGGAGTCCCACATGAACGAGGTCGGGCTGGTGAAGCGGGTTCGGCCGCTGGTGTCCTTGACCTCCAGGTTGCCCGCGGGGTCGCTGCTGACGGCCAGCCCGTCGGCCTCGATGTCGAGCCGGAGCCTGCGGACGGCGGGGTTGGCGGCGGCTTGCGCGGTACGCACGATCAGGACCTGGCTCCAGCCACCTTGCAGGTCGGCGGTCAGCCGCAGGTCCACGTCCGGCAGCACGTTCCGGTAGAGGGCGCTGTCGCCGATGAGGGTGGGCTTGGGCAGCGTGAACGGGGCCTTGAAGGCCACCTTCTTGCCGTCGGCGGTCGTCATCGCGGCCATGGGGCCCGCACCGCCGCCGGAGAAGCTGAGCTTCGAGGAGACGGCAGCGGGGACGACCGTGCCGTCCGCAGCGGTGTGGAGGGTCGCGTCGAGCGTGCGCCACTTCCCGTCCTGGCTCTTGACGCGCTCCGGTACGGCACTGGTGTCGGTGGTGAGCGTGCCGCTCGGATTGGCGAAGGTCTGCCTGTCCGCGGTGGTCAACTCGACGATCGCCACCCGCTTGCCGCTGCTCCTGGCCTCGGCGAGGGCCTTGGTGACGGCTGTCTCCTGCGCGCTCGGGGCCGGCTTGGGCGGTGGAGCAGGCCACGTGCTCTGTCCCGGCCCGTGACCGCGGGGGCTGTCGTCCGCCGCGGCGGGCGGAGCCGCGATCAGGCCCGCGCCGAGTGACAGGACGGCTGCCCCGGCGACGGGAAGCAGGGCGATGCGCAGAACACCTTGCCTGCGGCCTGGCGGCTTTGGTTTCTGCGGAGTTCGCGGAATCCGTGGTTCAAGGAACGACGGCCTCACGTGCATTGCCCCCTGAGCTGTGAGACGGACAGAAGTCAGCCGCACTTTCCCTTCACGACTGCAACCGTGTCAACGATCTTTGTGCTTTGCCCGTGCAGTTTGAGTGGAGAGTTCCCTGTATGCCCAAGGAGTGACATGGGTCACTTAGTGGGAATGTGAAACTCCGCTGCCAAATCGAACGCCCGCTCCGTAGGGTGCTTTTCCTCTGGGATACGTCTGCCTGGAGTTCATGTCTTCTGTGTCCTGTGGGGGGATCCGCTTGTCTCGTAGACGTGCGTTCTTCGCGCGCTCGCGCCCCGGGCGCTCACGTGTCGCGGTCGTGGCCGCGGCCGCGGTACTCATCTCCGGCTTGGGCCTTCCCGTGGTCGAGGCGGCGGAGAAGCCGCCTGAAGTGTGGGTTCCGCCGAATACGCCACTGCCGGATGCGAAACCGGTCAAAGGTTCTGACGCGAAGCGTGCGGCCAAGTCTTCGCCATCTGGCCGAAAATGGGTTCCGGATTCGAACAGCAAGCTCCCCTCCGGAGTGTCGAAAGTCTCCCTTGATTCCAAGGGTCGTGCCCGGGGGGTTTCAGGGGAGGGGGCAGTTCAAGCGGGCAAACTCCCCGTCTGGATTACATCTGTAAATGGCGCGAACCATTCGGCCGCCTTTTCCAGCCAGGTGATGGGGGGATCGGCGGTCGATTCCGGCCAGGACCCGACCATCCACGTCGAGGTGAAGGATCCGGCCAAGGCCCGCGCGGCCGGCGTCAACGGCGCGCTCGTCGCCCTCAGCAGTGCCCCGGGAACCGCTCCGACGGGCAAGGTCGAAGTCGGTCTCGACATCTCGACGTGGGCCAAGGCCGCCGGCGCCAACTGGGCCGACCGCGCGGCACTGGTGCAGCTGCCCACCTGCGCCCTGACCACCCCCGGTGCGCCCGGTTGCAACACCCGCACACCCTTGAACTCGCGCCGCGACGCCTCCGGGCGGCTGGTCGCCCAGGTCGACGTGCCCGGGACTCCTACGGCTTCGGCCCATGCCAAGGGTCGGGCCAGCGGCGCCAAGTCAGCACCCGTGGCCCCACAGGTGCTAGCCCCCCAGGACATCGCCATCGCCGTCGAGGCGGGCCCGCGGGGCGCCAGCGGTGACTACACCGCCACCCCGCTACAGCCGTCCGCCTCCTGGCAGGCCGGCGCCAACGCCGCGAACTTCACCTACGGCTACACCGTCGAGGTACCCAACGGCATCGCCGGCGCCGGACCGAGCATCTCCCTCGGCTACGACTCGTCCTCCGTCGACGGGCGTACGGCGTCGACGAACGCGCAGGCGGGCCCGATCGGCGAGGGCTGGGACTGGAGCCCCGGCTCCATCTCCCGCTCGTACAAGCAGTGCAAGGACGCCGGCATCAAGGAGTCCGGCGACGAGTGCTGGGCCGGAGACATCCTGTCCCTGAACCTCGCCGGCCACTCCGGGCAGATCGTCCGCGACGACGCCACCTGCGTCTACCGCCTGCAGAACGACGACGGCACGAAGGTCGAGCGGCTCACCGGCCAGCGCAACTCCGCCTGGAAGGGCGAAGCCTTCAAGGTCACCACGACCGACGGCACCCAGTACTACTTCGGCTCCAACCGCCTCCCCGGCGGTGACGGCACCGACCCCGAGGCCAAGTCGGTCTCGACCGTGCCGGTCTACTTCAACAGTGGCCAGGACAAGTGCCTCGGCGCCGACGCCCCGGCGAACGGCACCTGGCAGCAGCTCGGCTGGCAGTGGAACCTCGACTACGTCGTGGACCCGCACCAGAACCTGACCAGCTACCGATACGAGCAGGAGGACAACCACTACGGCCGCGGCGGCGGCCAGAACAACGGCAACGGCACCCCGACCCGCTACCAGCGCGGCAGCTACCCGACCTGGATCGGCTACGGCCAGCGCCTGCCCGAGCAGATCGCGGCCAAGGGCGCGGCCGAGCCCGCCGCCCAGATCCTGTTCGAGACCGCGGAGCGCTGCTTCGCCGCGGGCGCCATCACCTGCGACCCTGCCCAGCGCACCAAGGCCAACACGAAGGCCTGGGCCGACACCCCTGTCGACCAGGAGTGCGCAGCCACCGGACAGTGCCTGAACCTGTCGCCGACCTACTTCACCACCAAGCGCCTCACGAAGATCCACACGGAGGTCCTGGCGGGCACCGGCTACCGCCGGGTCGACTCCTACGTCCTCCACCAGTCCTTCCAGGACCCTGGTGATGGCTCGTCGCCGACCCTCTGGCTGGACTCGATCGAGCGCCGGGCCTCCAACGGCAAGAAGGAACAGAAGCTGCCGCCGGTGATGTTCGAGCCGCTGCAGATTCCCAACCGCGTCGACGGGGTGGTCAAGCGCCCGGACGGCACGGAAGCCTCGGCGCCGCGCTACAACCGGCCGCGCATCCAGAAGATCACCACCGAGACCGGCGGCCTGATCAACGTCGTGTACAAGGCTCCCGAATGCTCCCGCGTCAAGGGCACCATGCCGTCGTCCGAGGACGGCAACACGATGGCCTGCATGCCGGTCAAGTGGTACCTGCCGAAGCAGTCCTACGAAGACCCGGTCCACGACTGGTTCCACAAGGTCGTCGTCCAGTCGGTCACCCAGCAGGACATGGTCGCCGGCCAGGTCACCACCGTGACCGACTACGAGTACGGCGGCGGCATCGCCTGGCACCGCAACGACTCCGAGTTCGCCGACCCCAAGTCCCGTACCTGGGACCAGTTCCGCGGCTACGCCACGGTCACCACCCGCACGGGCAACGGCAACGCCGCCGAGGCGCCGCGGACCAAGACCGTGACCACGTACCTGCGCGGCATGGACGGCGACGCCCTCGCCGGCGGCGGCAAGCGCAGCGTCACCCTCACCGACGCCCACGGGGGCACCATCAAGGACGAGGAGGCACTGTCAGGACGGGTCCTCCAGACCGAGACCTACGACCGCGACGGCGGTTCCGTCGTGGCCGACGAGGTCACCACGCCGTTGCTCGGCAAGAACGTCACGGCCACCCGGGCCCAGTCCGGCGGCATGCCCGCCATCACCGCCCGCGCCCAGAACACGGCCAAGGTCACGAGCCGGGCCAAGCTGGCCGACGGCACCTGGCGCACCAGCGAGCGCACCTCCGAGTACGACGACACGCTCCTGTCACGCCCGGTCCGGGTCGACGACAAGCAGGACCTGGCCCGCCCGGAGCAACGCCTGTGCACCGAGTTCGAGTACGCGGCCGGCCCCGGAGGCGCACCGACCGAGCTGGTCTCCCGCACCCTCGTCCTCACGGGCGCCTGCGGCCAGACCCCGACCACCGCGAACACGGTCGGCGACACCCTCACCTACTTCGACGGCCAGCCCGCCAAGCAGGCCGGCGCGACCGGAGATCAGACGGGCGTCGCGGTCCTGGAGAAGTACGACGACGCGGGCAAGCCGGTCTACCGGCTCAACTCCACCTCCACGTACGACGCGTACGGCCGTGTCACCAGCAACACCAACAAGGTCCGCAAGGATGCCGCCCACCCCGACGGCGCGGTGACGACGACCGAGTACAAGCCGGCCACCGGCGGCCTGCCGACCGCGGTCACCCACACCAACCCGATGGGCTGGAAGACGACCACGACCCTCGACCCCGGCCGCTCGCTCCCGCTGAAGACCACGGACGAGAACAAGCACGTCGCCGAACGCCAGTACGACGCCTTCGGTCGTGTCACGGACATCTGGCAGCCCGGCCAGGAACGGGCGAACGGCGCATTGCCCGTACGCAAGTACTCGTACGCGATGAACGGCACCAACGCGCCGTCCAGCGTCCTGAGCCGAGCGCTCATGAACGACAAGTCGTACACGTCCAGCTACACCATCTACGACGGCCTGGGCCGCATCCGCCAGACACAGGCGAACCCGGTCTCCGGCACTACCGGACGACTGATCACGGATGCGCTCTTCGACTCGCACGGCTGGCAGGTGAAGACCAGCGCCGCCTACTACAACGACGAGGCAGGCCCGTCCGGGGCGCTGTTCCTGCCCAACGGCGGTGTCAACCCGGACAGCAAGCTGCCCGCGCAGACCATCACCGTCTTCGACGGGCTGGGACGGGCCACGGCGTCCGTCCTGCAGTCGTACGGTGTGGAGCAGTGGCGGTCGCGGACGGAGTACCCGGGCGCTGACGAGACCCGCACGATCCCGCCGAACGGTGGATACGCGACGGCGACCGTCGCCAACGGCACCACGTCGTTCCTGCGCCAGTACAAGTCGAGCACGCCCACCGGCCCGTACGACGAGACGACGTACGAGCGCAACGCGCAGGGCAAGGAGCTCCGGCGCAAGGACGCCGCGGGCAACGAGTGGACCTTCGCCTACGACCTCCTCGGCCGGGTGGTGAAGACCTCCGACCCTGACTCGGGCACCAGCACCACGGTCTACGACGACAGCAAGAACCTCACCACCGTCACCGACGGCAGGGGCAAGAGCGCCACCACCCTCGTCGACCTCCTCGGTCGCACCGTGGCCACGTACGAGGGCAAGGCCGTCGACCCGGCCAAACAGGTGGGCGGCTTCACCTACGACACCAAGGCCCTGGGCAAGCCCTCCACGAGCACCCGCTACGTCGGCGGGGCCGCCGGCAGCGCCTACGTCTCGGAAGTCATCGGGTACGACGCCGGCTACCGCCCGCTCGGTACGAGGACCACGATCCCCGCGGTCGAGAAGGGGCTTGCGGGCACCTACGAGTCCAAGAACACCTACGACTCCTACGGGCAGCTGGCGACCACGGCCCTGCCGGCCGTCCCGGAGGCAGGTCTGTCGGCGGAGACGTTGACGTTCTCCATCGACACGGCGGGCAACCTCGTCTCCTTCGACGGCACCATCGGCACGACCCGGTCCCCGTACGTCGTGGACCTGCAGCGCGACCCCTACGGCCAGGTCGTCCGCACCACGGTCGGCAAGGCCGGCAAGCAGATCGTCTCCACGCTCGACTACGACATCGCGACCGGCCGCCCCCTCCGCTCCACGCTCGACAAGCAGACCGCGGTGACCGCGAGCGTCGACGTGGTCGACTACACCTACAACCAGGTCGGGCAGCTGACCTCGATCGGCAACACACAGGACGGCGCCCAGCGCGACCTGCAGTGCTTCACGCACGACTACCTCGGCCGACTGACCCAGGCCTGGACCGACACCGGCACCCAGACCACGGCCCCGCAGCCGAGCGTCCGCGGTATCGGCGGCTGCGCCAACGCCAACGGCCCGGCGGTGGACGCCGCGGGCAAGCCCAGCGTGGGCGGCCCCGCACCGTACTGGCAGCAGTACGAGTACGACCTGATCGGCAACCGCAAGAAGCTGGTCCGCAAGGACGTCACGGGCAACGCGGCCAAGGACACGACGGTCACCCAGACCTTCGGCGGCCGCCAGAACACCCCCTCCACCGACCCGAAGACGGGCGGCGGCACGGGTGGCCCGCACGCCCTGATGACCTCGACCGAAACCGGCCCGGGCGGCACCAAGGTCACGTCCTACACGTACGACGCGGGCGGCAACACCGCCTCCGTCACCGACACGCCCGGTACCCGGACGCTGACCTGGAACGACCAGGGCAAGCTCGACAAGATCACCGGAACCGGCGAGAAGGGCAACACCAGCTACCTCTACGACACGGGCGGCAACCAGCTCATCCGCCGAGACCCGGACAGCACCACCCTCAACCTGGGCACCGACCAGATCACCCTCAACACCACCACCGGCAAGATCACCAACGTCCGCACCTACGCGGCCCCCGGCGGCCTGTCCGTCACCCGCACCACCAAGGGCGGCGAGTCCGAACTCACCTACCAGAGCTCCGACCACCACGGCACGGGCGGTGTCCAGTTCAAGGCCACCGACCTCGCCCACGTCCGTCGCGCCTCCGACCCCTTCGGCAACGACCGCGGCACTCCGCCGGCCCCGGACACCTGGGCCGGCGACAAGGGCTTCGTGGGCGGCACCAAGGAGAAGTCCACCGGCTTCACCCTGCTCGGCGCCCGCGAGTACGACCCGACGACGGGCCGCTTCATCAGCCCCGACCCGATCATCGACCCCGGCGACCCCCAGCAATGGAACGCCTACGCGTACTCCAACAACAATCCTGTCAACTCATCAGACCCCACCGGGCTCAAGAACGCGTGTGACAACCCGACAGAGTGCGCCAACAACAAGGCCCGTGGCCTGGACAAGCCCTTCATCTACAGCGGCGGCAGCAGCGGTTCTGACGACGGTGAGACCAGGCTGCGAAATGCCCACAACAAGCTCAACAAGGCCAAGCAGCGGCGGGACCACCTCATCCACGAGGTCGTCAACCTCATAGGCGACCTGATCGGCTACAACGACGCCCGCGACTGCTTCACCAAGGGCGACGTCATGGCGTGCATCAACACGGCCTTGGGTGCCGTCCCGTGGGGCAAAGTGGCGAAGGCCATCAAGGTCGGCATCAAAGCCTTCAAGATCTACAAGGAGCTGAACAAGGCCTACGACGCCGTCCACGCAGCGGAACGCGAGGTCACGGACGCGGCCTCCGCCATGACCCGGGCCAAGACGGCGGCCAAGGAGGCCCGCGACGCCGAAGCCAAGGCAGCCCAGTCGGCATCGGAGAAAGCCGGCAAGGAATCGGCCACCGACAACGCGGGAACGGAATCCAAAGCCACACGCGAGACAGCGGACGCGGAGGCCGGCTCCGGCTCGGCCGAATCCCACAGCAGCGGGGGCGCGGAGTCGAGCGCCGGAACGTCATGCAAGGTCAAGCGCAACAGCTTCCCGACCGGCACCCGGGTCCAGATGGCCGACGGCTCCACCAAGGAGATTCAGGACGTCCGCGTCGGCGACACCGTCCTCGCCACTGACCCCCAGACGGGCGAGACCCGTCCCCAGCAGGTCACGGCCACCATCACCACCCCCGACGACAAGGAGTTCACGGACCTCACCCTCACCGACGATTCCAACCCCCGGGCCCCGCCGGCCGACCTCACCTCCACGTTCCACCACCCGCACTGGAACGAGACCCGCCGCCAGTGGGTTGACGCGGGCGAATTCAACCCGGGTGAGCAACTCCGCCGCCCCGATGGCACCACCCTCACAGTCAAGGCCAAGCGCAACTACCCCTACGCAGTAACCACTCACAACCTCACGGTCAACGACTTCCACACGTACTATGTGCTGGCGGGCAAGACTCCGGTACTCGTTCACAACTGTCCCGCAGGTGGGGTCAGTGGTGGCCGGCTGGCGCAAGAAGCCGGGGATTCCTACGAAGTGAATCTCGTCCAGCAGCTTGGCGGCGGGGGCGGCTTCAAGGAAGGTAAGCGCCAGTTTGATGGTGCATTTATCGACACTGTCACGGGCCGCGGTACTTGGTACGAAGCGAAGTCTGGAAGGTTCTGGGAAGACACGCTGGCAAACCCTAAGCGCCTAGAGAAGTTTAAGGGCGTAGAGGGTGAGAAGATCGCAATAGCGCGGGAGCGTGGAATTGATTATCGGATCATCTCGGAGAATCCGATTCCGGCGCCCATCACGACCTGGCTCGATAAGAAGGGGATCCCGTGGCAGGTAATGCCGAGGTCATGACGGTAATGTAGTGGTTCAGGATCGGGGCTCCACCGTTCCGACTGTGGGTTGAAGCTTCAGGATCGAAGCCTTTGTCCTGGTCAACGCCGCCCCCTTCCATACGGTTGCGCCCCCCTTCCTCAGCTACACGTGGGGAAGGGGGGCGCTCGGTTGCTAGCGAGATAGGAACTACAGTGGGGTTGTGCCTGTTTCCAGATGATGGAGAAGTCGACGGGCCGGATGCGTGTTTTTCTTACGGGAGTTTCGCCCAGTTCCGCAGACGGCTTGCGCTAGCTGAAGGATTTCAGTTGGGAGATATGAGCGGGTTTGGCGGCCACGTGGCGTGGAATGACGTCACCACTGTCCTTGAGCCCCTGCTCAATCACCCGGATGATCACGGAAGATCACTGACATCGCAAGAATGTCGGGAAATTTTGCCACGACTTGAGGACGTTTTGAGCGTGTGGTTGTCGAGTGGATCACACGACTCCGACATGAAGGAAGACATCAGCAATGCTCGCGATCTGATCACTGTGCTCAAGGTCTGCGTTCAAAAGAATGTCGAGCTCTGCTTCATGTGAATTCAGGCCCCCCCACAGACCTTACAGAAGGGCAGTGACGGCAACGCTGACGGCAACGTCAGCGGACGACGGCTGCGGCGGGTAGGTCGCCAGGGTTGTCCTCGGTCGGGCTGAGTGCGCTGCCGAGGGTGTCGATGGCTTGGCGCTGGAGGCGGAGCCGGACGTGGGCGTAGACGCCGGCGGTGACGCCGATGTGGGCGTGGCCGAGGAGTTCCTTGATGACGACGAGGTCGACGCCTTGTTCTAGGAGCAGGGTGGCGGTCGAGTGGCGGAGGTCGTGGAAGCGGATGCGTCGGAGGCCGGCCCAATCGAGGAAGCTGCGGAAGCGGCGGGTGAGGTTGGCCGGGTCGAGAGGTCGGCCGGTGGGCGTGGTGAAGACGAGGCCGCTGTCTTGCCAGGCTGACTCTGCGGTCTTGCGCTCCATGTCCTGGTGCTGCTTGTGCTCCTTGAGGGAGTGGATGCATTCGGTCGGGAGCGCGATACGGCGTTCGGATGCCCGGGTCTTGGTGGGCAGGTGGGTGAGACCGCCGGTGCGGGTGCGCTGGAGCGAGCGCCGGATGCTGGCGGTTCCACTGATGAGGTCGAGGTCTTCCCACTGGAGGCCGAGGAGTTCGCCTTTGCGGAGGCCAGTGCGCAGGGCGAGTTCGTACAGCGGGTGGAGCCTGTCGGCGCGGGCGGCGTCGAGGAACTGCCGGGCCTCGGCCGAAGTGAGCGGCCGGAAGCGTCTGGGCCGGGGCGCAGCGGTCTTGACGTTCCGGGCGACGTTGCGGGGCAGCTCGTCTTCCCGGACGGCGTGCTCCAGCGCCGATTTGAGGACCGAGTGCACGTACATCACAGTCGAAGGAGACAACTGCTTCTGGCAGCACTCGCCGATGGCGCAGCATGCCTTCCGTTCAGTGTCGAGCCCTTGGGCGCAGCACTGGCAGGTGATGCGGAGCCGGTCCAGGAACGTGCGTACGTCCTTCGCGGTCAGTCGTGCGATCTTCTTGGTGCCGAGGCCGGGCATGAGGTGGAGACGGATGCAGGTGGCGTAGCGGGTGTGAGTGTTCTCGCGGAGCCCGTGCACGGCGACGCCGTTCAGCCAGTAGGTCAGGTAGTCACCGAGGGTGCTGTCTGCGGTGGCGACGGGGAGGCCGCGGTTGCTGTCGGCGATCTTCTCGGCGAGTTTGTCGGCCGCCTCTCTCCGCGTGCTGCCATAGACGCGGACGCGTTTGCGGGTGCCGTCGGCGGCGAGGACGTAGCTGGCGGCTTCCCAGCGGCCGTCCTGGCGCTGGTAGATGGTTCCTTCGCCGTTGGCGCGGGCCTTTTTGTGCTTGGGCGCGGTCATCGGGCGGCCTCTTCAAGGCGACCCGCTGACGCGGGTCGCGCGCGGCACGGCCGCCCACCCGGCCCGCTCTCGGCTCCGCCACCGCGGGCCGGCCAGCGACCAGGCCGCGCAGAAAACAGCGCAGCGTTACGCCGGAAGCGAGGAGAAGCCGGACGCGCCCGCCCGGCGAGCGTCAGGCCGACGGCGAGGCGACGGCGGGCAGTTGGCCGGGGGCAGGCCCGGAGGTGGGGGCGGTCGGCTCCGTGGGCTTTACCCACCTCCCCGGGCCGGGGCCCGCGTCGGGCAAGGCCAGGGGGCCACTCGTTCAAATTCCGGGCAGGATCACG
>NZ_JBHWJJ010000027.1:0-75067 GCF_042732005.1 Streptomyces sp. NPDC059851
GGGCGCTGTTCGGGGCAACATTGGTGTTGCCCGGACCAGCGCCGTCGAGCCGCGGGTGACATGGGCGTATTCGGCGAGCCGTGGCCATTGACGGGCAAGGCGCACTCGCGGAAGAACGTACGGGATCGACGGCGCGGCCCACCGCGGAGCCCTCGGCAGCGGCGGGGCCACGGCAGCGGTGCTGGCCTGCGGCGTGGACGTCGCCTATCCGCGGGGACATGCGGGGCTGCTCGGCGCCATCGCCGGCCAGGGGCTGGTGCTGGGGGAGCTGCCGCCCGGCAGCCATCCGACGCCCACCCGGTTCGTGCTGCGCAACCGGGTCATCGCGGCCCTCACCCGGGGCACGGTCGTGGTCGAGGCGGCCTACCGCAGCGGATCCCTGGTCACCGCGCGACGGGCCCGTGAGCTGGGGCGGTTCACCATGGGCGTCCCCGGCCCGGCCACCAGCGGGCTCTCGGCGGGGGTGCACGAACTGCTGCGCGGCGAGGCGGTGCTCGTCACCGACGCCGCGGAGGTCGTCGAACTCGTCGGGGGGATGGGGGAGCTCGCCCCCGAGCGGCGCGGGCCCGTCCTGCCCCGGGACCTGCTGCGCCCGGACACCGGCCGGGTGCTCGAAGCGCTCCCGGCCGGCCGTCCCGCACGCGTGGAGGAGGTCGCCCTCGCCGCGGGCACCGGAACCGATGAAGTCATCGGCAGACTGTACGAACTTCACTCTCTGGGGTTCGTCGAACGGCTGGGCGACGGATGGCGCTTGACACCGCAGACACGCCGATGAGCCACACGAACCGGTGGCACCCGGCGAGGCGTTCGCTGACCTGGGGCGTTCCGGTGAAAGAGTGAAGCCGATGAAAGACGCGGTCCTTCCGTCGGCAGCTGCCGGGACCGAGCGCCAGGCGCCGGTCCCGGGTCGCCCGTGCGAGCCGGGACGCCCCTGGGGCCTTATACGATCCCGTACTCTTCGCGCACCGCGACGACCTCGTCACGCTACGCTCCCAAGGAATCCGGCTCCGGCAAAGGCGAAGCATGCCCCAGCACATCTCAGGGTCCGACCGCGCCGCCGTGCCCCCCGCTGCCCGCGGCAGCGTGCGGGGCGCCGCGCCCTCGTCCCTGGACGCGCTGTGGCGCTCGTACAAGGAGACGGGTGACGAACGCCTGCGGGAGCAGCTGATCCTGCACTACTCGCCCCTGGTGAAGTACGTCGCCGGCCGGGTCAGCGTGGGCCTCCCGCCCAACGTGGAGCAGGCCGACTTCGTCTCCTCGGGCGTCTTCGGGCTGATCGACGCCATCGAGAAGTTCGACCTCGACCGTTCCATCAAGTTCGAGACGTACGCGATCACCCGGATCCGCGGCGCGATGATCGACGAGCTGCGGGCGTTGGACTGGATCCCGCGCTCCGTACGGCAGAAGGCGCGGGCCGTCGAGCGGGCCTACGCCACCTTGGAGGCCCGGCTGCGCCGCACTCCCAGCGAGCACGAGGTCGCCGGCGAGATGGGCATCGGGGTGGAGGAACTCCACACGGTCTTCAGTCAGTTGTCGCTCGCGAACGTGGTCGCCCTGGAAGAACTGCTGCACGTCGGCGGGGACGGCGGTGACCGCCTCTCCCTGATGGACACCTTGGAGGACACCGCCGCCGACGACCCGGTGGAGGTGGCCGAGGACCGCGAGCTGCGCAGGCTGCTGGCCCGGGCCATCAACACGCTGCCCGAGCGCGAGAAGACCGTGGTGACCCTCTACTACTACGAGGGCCTCACGCTCGCCGAGATCGGCCACGTGCTCGGGGTGACGGAGAGCAGGGTCAGCCAGATCCACACCAAGTCGGTGCTCCAACTGCGCGCAAAGCTCGCGGATGTAGGGCGCTGAGCCCCCGGGCCTCCGTACAGTGGACGCGTGCCCAGGATTCGAGCGGCCTCCGTGGCCGAGCACCGGTCGATGCAGCGCCGCGCCCTGCTGGACGCGGCGCGCTCCCTGCTGTCCGAAGGCGGGACGGAGGCGCTGACCTTCCCCGCCCTGGCGCAGCGCACCGGCCTCGCCCGGTCCTCCGTGTACGAGTACTTCCGGTCCCGCGCCGCCGTGGTCGAAGAGCTGTGCGCGGTGGACTTCCCCGTGTGGGCGGCCGAGATCGAGGCCGCCATGGAGCGGGCGGCGACCCCCGAGGCGAAGATCGAGGCGTACGTGCGCAGCCAGCTCGGCCTGGTCGGCGACCGCCGGCACCGGGCGGTGGTCGCGATCTCCGCGAGCGAGCTGGACGCGGGTGCCCGTGAGAAGATCCGCGCGGCGCACGGAGGACTCGTGGCGATGATCGTGGAGGCGCTCGCAGCCCTGGGTCAGGAGCAGCCCAGACTCGCGGCCATGCTGCTCCAGGGCGTGGTCGACGCGGCGGTGCGGCGGATCGAGCTCGGTGCCGCCGAGGACCCGTCCGTGGTGACGGAGACGGCGGTCGCGATGGCCCTCCGCGGCGTGCGCGGCTGACCTGCTGTCCCTGTCGCGCCGCCCGGGGCGGGCCGGCGGGTGGGTCCGCTTCCGGCAGCAGCCTCGGTGTGGGGCGCGGGAGCAGCGACAGCGGGTTGAGGTAGGCGTCGCCGGACAGCAGGCCCCAGTGCAGGCAGGGGCGGGCGCAGTGGCTCCCTTCCGTCAGGACGGCCACGACCTGGCCCGCGGCGACCGGCTCCCCCTCGGCGACGAGCGGGCGGACGGGCTCGTACGTGGTGCGCAGGCCGCCGGGCAGGGTGAGGGACAGCACCCCGCGCCCGGCCACCGGGCCCGCGAAGTGGACCCGGCCGGGCCCCACGGCCCGCACCCGCGTGCCCGCCGGGGCGGCGAGGTCCACCCCGCGGTGCCCCGCCGCGTACGGGGTCGGTGGCGGGTCCCACCAGCGGGCCACCGCGAGCGGGGCGGGCAGCGGCCGCAGGGCCGGCCCGGTGCGGGCAGCGGGTGCCGCGGGCGGGGCGGCCCCGGGTAGTGCGCCCCCGGGCCGTGGGGCGGCGGTCCCGGGCAGTGGGGCGGCGGTTCCGGGCAGTGCGGTGGCGGGCGGGGCGGCCCCCACCACCGCCAGCAGTAACGCGATCAGCAGTGTCGTCATGCCGGCAGCGTCCCGCACCGCCCGGACGGCGCGCCGGAACCTGTGGACGGGTGGCGGGGTGTGGACAGCGGCGTCACCTGGCATACCGCCCGGTCCCGTACACTTCTTACGGCGATCCGGGTCACCGGGTCGACTTCGCACGCCCCAGCACCGGCCGGCAAGGCCGCGTGGCAGCGTCTCTCGGTCCCCTTTCCGGGGGCAGGACGCGGTGGGGCGTCAGGACCAAGAACCGAGAAACCAAGGAGATGGCCATGGCCGTCGTAACGATGCGGGAGCTGCTGGAGAGCGGCGTCCACTTCGGTCACCAGACCCGTCGCTGGAACCCGAAGATGAAGCGCTTCATCTTCACCGAGCGCAACGGCATCTACATCATCGACCTGCTCCAGTCGCTGTCGTACATCGACCGCGCCTACGAGTTCGTCAAGGAGACCGTCGCGCACGGCGGCTCCATCATGTTCGTCGGTACGAAGAAGCAGGCCCAGGAGGCCATCGCCGAGCAGGCGACCCGCGTCGGCATGCCGTACGTCAACCAGCGCTGGCTGGGTGGCATGCTCACCAACTTCTCCACCGTCTACAAGCGCCTGCAGCGCCTCAAGGAGCTCGAGGCGATCGACTTCGAGGACGTCGCCGCCTCGGGTCTCACCAAGAAGGAGCTCCTGGTCCTCTCCCGCGAGAAGGCCAAGCTGGAGAAGACCCTCGGTGGTATCCGCGAGATGCAGAAGGTGCCGAGCGCCGTCTGGATCGTCGACACCAAGAAGGAGCACATCGCCGTCGGCGAGGCTCGCAAGCTGAACATCCCGGTCGTCGCGATCCTCGACACCAACTGCGACCCCGACGAGGTCGACTACAAGATCCCGGGCAACGACGACGCGATCCGCTCCGTCACCCTGCTCACCCGTGTGATCGCCGACGCCGTCGCCGAGGGCCTCATCGCCCGTTCCGGCGCTGCGACCGGTGACTCGAAGCCGGGCGACAAGGCCGCCGGCGAGCCGCTCGCCGAGTGGGAGCGCGACCTGCTCGAGGGCGAGAAGAAGGCCGAGGCCGCTCCGGCCGAGGCCGCCCCGGCCGCCGAGGCCGAGCAGGCCTGACCCGCTGAGGGCGCCCGGCGTTCACGCTCCGGGCACTCGCAGGACGGACGATGACGGCGGGGGAGCCGCGCCACGAGCGCGCCTCCTCCGCCGTTCACCCGTAGATCTACGACTTCGAGAGAGAACACAGACTCATGGCGAACTACACCGCCGCTGACGTCAAGAAGCTCCGCGAGCTCACCGGCGCCGGCATGCTGGACTGCAAGAACGCGCTCGTCGAGGCCGACGGTGACGTCGAGAAGGCCCAGGAGGCCCTCCGCATCAAGGGTCAGAAGGGCGTCGCCAAGCGCGAGGGCCGTTCCGCCGAGAACGGTGCCGTCGTCACCCTGATCGCCGACGACAACACCTCCGGCGTTCTGCTCGAGCTGAAGTGCGAGACGGACTTCGTCGCCAAGGGTGAGAAGTTCCTCGCCGTCGCCAACCAGCTGGCCGCCCACGTCGCCGCCACCTCCCCGGCCGACGTCGAGGCCCTGCTCGCCTCCGAGATCGAGCCGGGCAAGACCGTCACCGCCTTCGTCGACGAGGCCAACGCCAACCTCGGCGAGAAGATCGTCCTGGACCGCTTCGCGCAGTTCACCGGCGGCTACGTGACCTCGTACATGCACCGCACCATGCCCGACCTGCCGTTCCAGATCGGCGTCCTGGTCGAGCTGGACAAGGAGAACGCCGACGTCGCCCGCGGCGTCGCGCAGCACATCGCCGCGTTCGCCCCGCAGTGGCTGTCCGCCGAGGACGTCCCGGCCGAGAAGGTCGAGTCCGAGCGCCGCATCGCCGAAGAGGTCACCCGCGCGGAGGGCAAGCCCGAGGCTGCCATCGCCAAGATCGTCGAGGGTCGCGTGAACGGCTTCTTCAAGGAGGCCACCCTCCTGGGCCAGCCGTACGCCCTGGACAACAAGAAGTCCGTCCAGAAGGTCCTGGACGAGGCCGGTGTCACCCTGAAGCGCTTCACGCGCATCAAGGTCGGCATCTGAGTCCGTCCGTACAACGACGGACACCGGACCCCGGTAGGGTCTGAGGCAGTCGTCCGCGTACGCGCGGAACGACCGCAGATCTGACGAGGAGGCCATTGCCGTAGAGGGAACCGCGAGGACCCACCGGCAATGGCCTTCTTCGTATGTGCACGAGGAGATCTCCATGAATCAGGGCGTGGACCCCCACAACGCTTCCGACGACAAGAGCGACCACGGGAAGAAGGGCCGCCGCTTCATGCTGAAGCTGTCCGGCGAAGCCTTCTCCGGGGGCGGCGGACTGGGCGTCGACCCCGACGTCGTCCATGCCATCGCGCGCGAGATCGGCGCGGTGGTCCGGGACGGCGCGGAGATCGCCGTCGTCATCGGCGGCGGCAACTTCTTCCGAGGCGCCGAACTCCAGCAGCGCGGCATGGACCGCGCCCGGTCCGACTACATGGGCATGCTCGGCACGGTCATGAACTGCCTCGCCCTCCAGGACTTCCTGGAGAAGGAGGGCATCGACTCCCGTGTGCAGACGGCGATCACCATGGGCCAGGTCGCCGAGCCGTACATCCCGCTGCGGGCCGTACGGCACCTGGAGAAGGGCCGCGTCGTGATCTTCGGCGCCGGTATGGGCATGCCGTACTTCTCCACCGACACCACGGCCGCCCAGCGTGCCCTGGAGATCGACGCCGAGGGCCTGCTCATGGGCAAGAACGGCGTCGACGGGGTCTACGACTCCGACCCCAAGAAGAACCCCGACGCGGTGAAGTTCGACGCGCTGGAGTACGGCGAGGTGCTGGCCCGCGACCTCAAGGTCGCCGACGCCACCGCCATCACGCTGTGCCGCGACAACAAGCTGCCGATCCTGGTGTTCGAACTGCTCGCCGAGGGCAATATCGCCCGCGCCGTCAAGGGTGAGAAGATCGGCACGCTCGTGAGCGACCAGGGAACCCGGGCCTGAGCGGTCCGCAGCAGGGCCGGGTCCCGCCGGGCCCGGCCCGCACCGCCCGCCTGAACCATCCATTCAAGACATGCAGGAGCACGTGGTGATCGAAGAAATCCTCCTCGAAGCCGAGGAGAAGATGGAGAAGGCCGTCGTCGTCGCCAAGGAGGACTTCGCCGCGATCCGCACGGGCCGTGCGCACCCGGCGATGTTCAACAAGATCGTGGCGGACTACTACGGCGCCCTCACGCCCATCAACCAGCTCGCGTCCTTCTCGGTGCCCGAGCCCCGCATGGCCGTGGTGACCCCGTTCGACAAGAGCGCCCTGCGCAACATCGAGCAGGCCATCCGCGACTCCGACCTGGGCGTCAACCCGAGCAACGACGGCAACATCATCCGGGTGACCTTCCCCGAGCTCACCGAGGAGCGGCGCAAGGAGTACATCAAGGTCGCTCGCGGCAAGGCCGAGGACTCCAAGGTCTCCATCCGTTCCGTCCGCCGCAAGGCCAAGGACGCCCTCGACAAGCTCGTCAAGGACAAGGAGACGGGCGAGGACGAGGTGCGCCGCGCCGAGAAGGAGCTCGACGACACCACCGCGAAGTACGTCGCGCAGGTGGACGAGCTGCTCAAGCACAAGGAAGCCGAGCTGCTCGAGGTCTGATGAACGACTCTCCCTGGGCCACGGAGCCGGTTACGGCGGGTCCCGCATACGATGCGCTAGTGGGACCGCACACTCGGCCCATGCCCATCGTGCCCGATGCCGCCGGCCGTGACTTCGACGACCGGGAAGCAGGCGATCGGGGGGCTGCCGCTGACGGCGGCCCCCCGTTCCGCACCGAGATGCCGCCGCAGGAGCCCATGCCCAGCCCCCCGCCTCCGCCTTCGCAGGCACCGCAGGACTCCTCGCCCCCGCCGCAGAAGAAGCAGAAGAAGCGGGCCGGGCGAGACCTGCGGGCCGCCATAGGGGTCGGGGTCGGCCTCGGTGCGGTGATCTTCGCTTCCCTCTTCATCGTGAAGGCGGTCTTCGTCGGCGTCATCGTCGTCGCGGTCGTCGTCGGCCTGTGGGAGCTCACCTCCCGGCTCCAGGAGAAGAAGGGCATCAAGGCGCCGCTCGTCCCGCTCGCGATCGGCGGCGCCGCCATGGTCATCGCCGGATACGTGCGGGGTGCCGAGGGCGCCTGGGTGGCCATGGCCCTGACCGCACTGGCGGTCCTGGTCTGGCGGATGACCGAACCGCCCGAGGACTACCTCAAGGACGTCACGGCGGGTGTCTTCGCCGCGTTCTACGTGCCGTTCCTGGCCACCTTCGTCGCGATGCTCCTCACGGCGGACGACGGCCCGCAGCGGGTGCTCACCTTCCTGGCCCTGACCGTGGTCAGCGACACCGGCGCCTACGCGGTCGGCTGGCGCTTCGGCAAGACCAAGCTCGCGCCGCGCATCAGCCCGGGGAAGACCCGAGAGGGGCTCTTCGGCGCGGTGGCCTTCTCGATGGGGGCGGGTGCGCTGTGCATGGAGTTCCTGGTCGACGGCGGGGCCTGGTGGCAGGGCCTGGTCCTCGGTCTCGCGGTCGCGGTCAGCGCCACGCTGGGCGACCTCGGCGAGTCGATGATCAAGCGGGACCTGGGCATCAAGGACATGGGCACCCTGCTCCCGGGCCACGGCGGGATCATGGACCGGTTGGACTCGTTGCTGCCGACCGCCCCGGTGGTGTGGTTGCTGCTGGCCCTGTTCGTGGGCACCGGCTGACCGCCGGAACCGGACCGTCGGCACCGGTTGAGCCGACCGGGTTATCCTGAAGGGCGCACCATTTCCGTGGTGCGCCCTTTCCCCGTGATCGCGGGGACGCATCTCGTGAGGTCTCCGGGCGCGGACCGCGCCATCGCCATCGGCTCCGCACGTGCGGAGCCCGTCGGACCTCGTCGTCTGAGGAAGGACCGTCATGGCACCCCGCCCCGCTCCGGGAGAGCTCACCTTCGTCGCGCCCAAGGGGGCGAAGAAGCCGCCCCGGCACCTCGCCGACCTCTCGCCGGCCGAGCGGCGCGAGGCGGTCGCCGCGATCGGCGAGAAGCCCTTCCGGGCCAAGCAGCTCTCGCAGCACTACTTCGCCCGCTACGCCCACGACCCGGCGGAGTGGACCGACATCCCCGCCGGCTCCCGCGAGAAGCTCCGCGAGGAGCTGCTGCCGGACCTGATGAGCGTCGTACGGCACATCTCCTGCGACGAGGACACCACCCGCAAGACCCTGTGGCGGCTGCACGACGGCACGCTCGTCGAGTCCGTGCTGATGCGCTACCCCGACCGGGTCACCATGTGCATCTCCTCGCAGGCCGGCTGCGGCATGAACTGCCCGTTCTGCGCCACCGGCCAGGCGGGCCTGGACCGCAACCTGTCCACCGCGGAGATCGTGCACCAGATCGTCGACGGCATGCGCGCCCTGCGCGACGGCGAGGTGCCCGGCGGCCCGGCCCGGCTGTCGAACATCGTCTTCATGGGCATGGGCGAGCCGCTGGCCAACTACAACCGGGTCGTCGGGGCCATCCGCCGGCTGACCGACCCCGAGCCCGACGGCCTCGGCCTGTCGCAGCGCGGCATCACGGTCTCCACCGTGGGCCTGGTACCGGCGATGCTGCGGTTCGCCGACGAGGGCTTCAAGTGCCGTCTCGCCGTCTCGCTGCACGCCCCCGACGACGAGCTGCGCGACACCCTCGTGCCGGTGAACACCCGCTGGAAGGTCCGCGAGGTCCTCGACGCGGCCTGGGAGTACGCCGAGAAGTCCGGCCGCCGGGTCTCCATCGAGTACGCCCTGATCCGCGACATCAACGACCAGGCCTGGCGCGGCGACCTCCTGGGCAAGCTCCTCAAGGGCAAGCGCGTCCACGTCAACCTGATCCCGCTGAACCCGACGCCGGGCTCGAAGTGGACCGCCTCGCGCCCCGAGGACGAGCGGGCCTTCGTCGAGGCCATCGCACGCCATGGCGTGCCCGTGACGGTGCGTGACACCCGTGGTCAGGAGATCGACGGTGCGTGCGGCCAGCTGGCCGCGGCGGAACGGTAGCTTCCGCTTCTGGTGGAGCCGGTTCGGCCACGGGGTACCCTGTGGCCGAACCAATTGCATATTCCGACAGGGGAGCGCCACAGCGCTGAGAGTGCGGCACCGTCAGCCGCAGACCCTCTGAACCTCGCCCCGGTCATTCGGGGTAGGGAGTTCGGTCACCACTCAAGCTGTTGCGCCCTGCCCGGCGTCCGCTCCGACAGAGCGCCGGGCGGGGCCGCGTCTTCTCCTGGTCATCCCAGGAGGAATACACCAGTGAGCACCACCAAGAAGATCGCGGGCGCCGCGCTCGCGGCCGCCCTCGGCGTCACCACGCTCAGCGCCTGCGGTGGCGACGGCGGCCGGGACGGGGCCGGGGACGGCGCCAGCGGGTCGCCCAAGTCCAAGACGGTCACGCTCGTCTCCCACGACTCCTTCAACGTGACCGAATCGGTCCTGAAGGAGTTCGAGCAGCAGAGCGGCTACACCGTCAAGGTCCTCAAGTCCGGGGACGCGGGCGCGGCCCTCAACCAGGAGATCCTCACCAAGGGCTCCCCGCGCGGTGACGTGTTCTTCGGCGTGGACAACACGCTCCTCTCACGCGCCCTCGACAACGGCGTCTTCACCCCGTACGAGGCCAAGGGCCTGGCCGGCGTGAAGCCCGAGTACGTCCTCGACGGGCAGCACCGGGTCACGCCGGTCGACTCCGGCGACATCTGCGTCAACTACGACAAGGCCTACTTCGCGGACAAGGGGATCGCCCCGCCGCAGACCCTGGACGACCTGATCAAGCCCGAGTACAAGAACCTGCTGGTCACCGAGAACGCGGCCACCTCCTCCCCGGGCCTGGGCTTCCTGCTGGCCACCGTCGGCAAGTACGGCGAGGAGGGCTGGAAGGACTACTGGAGCAAGCTCAAGGCCAACGGCGTCGAGGTCGTCGACGGCTGGGAGCAGACGTACAACGAGCGCTTCTCCGGCTCGGCGGGCGGCAAGAAGGCCAAGGCCGACCGCCCGCTGGTGGTCTCGTACGCTTCCAGCCCGCCGGTCGAGGTCCTGTACGCCGAGCCCAAGCCGGCCGAGGCCCCCACGGGCGTGGCCACCGGCACCTGCTTCCGCCAGGTCGAGTTCGCCGGCCTGCTCAAGGGCGCGAAGAACGAGGAGGGCGGCAAGGCGCTGATCGACTTCATGATCGGCAAGAAGTTCCAGGAGGACATGCCGCTCCAGATGTTCGTGAACCCGGTGGTCAAGGACGCAGCGCTGCCCGAGCTGTTCACGAAGCACGGCGTGGTCGTCGAGAAGCCGGAGACCGTGGCTCCCGGGACCATCGCCAAGAACCGTGAGCAGTGGGTCAAGACATGGTCCTCGCTCGTCGTGAAGTAGCCCCCGCCCCCGCAGGACGAGGCGGCGCCCGCGGCGCGGCCGTCAGGCTGGCCCTGATGGCCGTGCCGCTGGCCTTCTTCGCCCTGTTCTTCGCCTACCCCGTCACCGCGATCGTCGGCCGCGGGGTCAGGACCGACGACGGCTGGCAGTTCGGCCGCATCGGCGAGGTGCTGGCCCAGCCCGACATCGCCGCGGTGCTCTGGTTCACCGCCTGGCAGGCGTTCGTCTCCACGCTGCTCACCCTGCTGGTCGCGCTCCCCGCCGCGTACGTCTTCGCCCGGCTGGAGTTCCCCGGCAAGCAGCTCCTGCGGGCGGTGGTCACCGTGCCCTTCGTGCTGCCCACCGTGGTCGTCGGCACCGCGTTCCTGGCGCTGGTCGGGCGGGGCGGGCTCCTGGAGGAGCTGTGGGGCGTCCGACTGGACACCACCGTGTGGGCGATCCTCCTCGCGCACGTCTTCTTCAACTACGCGGTGGTCGTCCGCACCGTCGGCGGGCTGTGGGCGCAGCTGGACCCCCGTCAGGAGGAGGCCGCCCGGGTACTGGGCGCGGGGCGGTTCGCCGCGTGGCGGCGGGTGACGCTGCCCGCGCTGGTCCCGGCGGTGGCCGCCGCCGCGCTCATGGTCTTCCTGTTCACCTTCACTTCGTTCGGCGTCGTGCAGATCCTCGGCGGGCCCTCGTACGCCACCCTTGAGGTGGAGGTGTACCGGCAGACCGCGCAGCTGCTCGACCTGTCCACTGCTGCCGTCCTGACGATGGTGCAGTTCGCCGCCGTCGCCCTGATCCTCGCCGTGCACGCCTGGACCGTGCGCCGGCGCGAGGCCGCGCTGCGGCTCGTGGACCCGGCGCGGACCGCGCACCGGCCGCGCGGGTTCGGGCAGCGGGCGCTGCTCGGCGGGGTGCTGCTGACGGTGGCGCTGCTGATCGTGCTGCCGCTGGCCGTGCTGGTGGAGCGGTCCTTCGACGCCCCGGGCGGGTACGGGCTGGGCTTCTACCGGGCGTTGCAGAGCGAGGGCTCCGGCGGAGGAACGTTTCTGGTGCCGCCGTTGGAGGCCGTCTGGAACTCCCTGGAGTACGCGCTGGCCGCCACCGCCATCGCCCTCGTGGTCGGCGGGCTCGCCGCCGCGGCGCTGACCCGGAACGCGGGCCCCTTCGTACGCGGCTTCGACGCGCTGCTGATGCTGCCGCTCGGGGTGTCCGCGGTGACCGTGGGCTTCGGTTTCCTGATCACCTTGGACGAGCCGCCGTTGGACTTGCGGACCTCGTGGATCCTGGTGCCGCTGGCGCAGGCGCTGGTCGGCGTGCCCTTCGTCGTACGGACCATGCTGCCGGTGCTGCGGGCCGTGGACAGCCGGCTCCGGGAGGCCGCCGCCGTACTGGGCGCCTCCCCGCTGCGGGCCTGGCGCGAGGTGGACCTGCCGCTGGTGCGGCGGGCGCTGCTGGTCGCGGCCGGGTTCGCCTTCGCCGTGTCGCTGGGGGAGTTCGGGGCCACCGTCTTCATCGCGCGGCCCGACCGGCCGACGCTGCCGGTGGCCGTGGCCCGGCTGCTGGGGCGGGCCGGGGAGCTGAACTACGGGCAGGCGATGGCCCTGAGCACGATTCTGATGCTGGTGTGCGCGGCCGCCCTGCTGGTGCTGGAGCGGCTGCGCCCCGACAAGACCTCGGGAGAGTTCTGATGACGTTGCTCGAACTGGCCGGGGTGTCGGTCCGCTTCGGCGAGCGAGCCGTCGTCGACCGGGTGGACCTCAAGGTCGCCGAGCACGAGATCGTGTGCGTGCTCGGGCCGAGCGGCAGCGGGAAGTCCACGCTGCTGCGGGTCGTCGCCGGGCTCCAGCCCGTCTCGGCCGGCCGGGTCCTGCTGGGCGGGGCCGACCAGGCGCGGGTGCCGGTGCACCGGCGGGGGGTCGGGCTGATGTTCCAGGACCACCAGCTGTTCCCGCACCGCAACGTGGGCGAGAACGTGGCGTTCGGCCTGCGCATGCAGAACGCCGCGGGCGGGCTGCGCGGACGGCGCCGAGCAGCGGGCGGCCCGTCGCAGGCCCGGGTCGCGGAGCTGCTGGAGCTGGTCGGTCTGCCCGGGGCCCGGCAGCGCTCGGTGTCCTCGCTGTCGGGCGGCGAGCAGCAGCGGGTCGCGCTGGCCCGGGCGCTGGCGCCGTCGCCGCGGCTGCTGATGCTGGACGAGCCGCTGGGCCAGCTGGACCGCGGGCTGCGCGAGCGCCTCGTGGTCGAGCTGCGCGGGCTGTTCTCCCGGCTGGGCACCACCGTGCTGGCCGTCACCCACGACCAGGGGGAGGCGTTCGCCCTGGCCGACCGGGTCGTGGTGATGAGCGAGGGCCGGATCGCGCAGGCGGGGACCCCGCTGGAGGTGTGGCAGCGGCCGGCTTCCGAGTTCGTGGCGCGCTTCCTCGGGTTCCAGAACGTCGTCCCCGCGACGGTGTCGGGCGGCGCGGCCGCGACGGCGTGGGGCAAGGTCCCGGTGCCGGAGGGCTCCCCGGAAGGGGAGCAGCGGGTGCTGGTCCGCCCGGCCGGCGTGGTGCTCGCGGCCGCCGGCCTCGGCTGCGAGGTGGTGTCCCGTACCTTCCGGGGCACGCACGTGGCGCTACGGCTGCGCCCGGAGGCCGGTCCGGAGTTGGAGGCCGAGTGCGGTCTGGCCGCCGCCCCGGCGGTGGGCGACCGGGTCGCGGTCACGTTCACGCCGAGCGAGGTGGTCGTCCTTCCGGCGGCCTGACCGGGGCGCCGGGAGCCGGCCCGGTCCTCAGGCGCAGTGCGCCTGGGTGCGCGGCGGCGGGGACGAGCGGGGTGCCCGGCGCGGCGAGCACGGCGCCGGCGCGAACGCCCCCCCTGGCCAACCCGGTCGGGGCGGTGGGTGGTCCGTCCGCGACGTGGGCGGCCGGCCGGGAGGGGCCGGGCGGGAGGGGCCGGCCGGGAGGGGCCGGCCGGTCTAGCGCGGGTGCGCCGGCTCCGGTTCGCGCGCCGGCTCGGGGTCCCCGGCCTGCAGGGTGTCCGCGTCCGGAGCCTCGGCCCCGTCGTGGTTGCCGTACCAGGCCACGGCCACGGCGCCGGCCACTGCGAGGACGAAGCCCAGTACGGCCAGCCAGGCCAGGCCCGGTCGGGACGCGTCACCGAGCCACAGCACGCCGATCGCCCCGGGGAGCACGGTCTCGCCGACCACCAGCGCAGCGGTCGCCCCGTTCACGGAGCCGATCTGCAGGGCCACGGTGTGCAGGTACATGCCGCCGACACCGGCCAGGACGATGGCGTACAGGGCCGGGTCGCCGAGGAGGGCGGCCGGGTCGAAGGGGTCGATGCCGTTGAGGATCCGCACGCCGACGCCGAGCGCACCGAAGGCGAGGCCGGACAGCAGGCCCGCGAGGATCGCCGCCCGCCCGCCCAGCAGGCGTACGGCCACGGTGCCGCCCACGATGATCAGCGCGGTCACGGCGAACAGCCACCAGTGCGTGGCCATGGGGGCGTGGTGGCCGCCCTCGTGGCCGGCGGCGGTGGCGAGCAGCACCAGCGCCGCACAGACGACCCCGATGGAGATCCACTCCTTGCGGGTGAGCCGGATGCCGAGCATCCGCACGCTCAGCACGGCCGTGATCACCAGGTTGGCGCTGATCACGGTCTGGGACAGGAAGAGGGGGAGCATCCGGGCGGCGAGGGCGCCCAGGCCGAAGCCCGCGAAGTCCAGGATGGTTCCCACGATGAATTCCCAGGTCATCGCCGCCTTTGCGGTCGAAGACAGGTTGGGGCCGCCGTGCGCGGTCACCCCCGCGGCGGCCGGGGTCGTCCGGGCGGCCCGGCGCGACCCGACGGCTTGCAGGACGGATCCCGTGCCGTAGCAGATGGACGCCGCTATCGCGGTCAGCAGGCCTATGAGCACCGATGGCTCCGTTCACGTATGGCAGGTCGTGCGGTAAGTGCCGCTTTCGCGTACGACTGCCAGACGTGAGAACGGGCCCGGAAGTTGCCTCCGGGGCCCGGCTCGTTGAAGTGCTCAGCGGGTCAGCGCGAGCGAAGTCAGCTGGGCCACGCCCCAGCTGACGGGTACGCACACCGTGAGCAGGGCTCCGGCCCGGACGGTGGCGGCGGTCCGCAGGACGGTGCCGGGGGTGCCGAGGTGGAGCAGGGCGGCGCGGGCGGCGGAGCGGGACTGACGGACCTCGACGGCGGAGGTGAGCAGGGTCGCGGCGGCGCAGAGGGCGACGAGGGCGCAGGCGAGGGCGGTCAGCGGGCCGAGCGGGGCGCCGGGCCCGTCCGCGGAGCCGGGTCCGCCCGGACCGGGCAGGGTCGCGGCGCTGAGGGCGGCCGCCCCGACCGCACAGAGCACGCCGAGCGGGCGGCCGATCCGCGGGGCCTCCTCCTGCAGGGCCCGGCCGGCCAGCAGCCGGAGCGCTCCGGGGCGGGCGGCCTGGACCAGGGTCCCGCAGGCGTAGGCCAGGCCCGGTCCGGCGAGGGCGAGCCCGAGGGCGGTGAGGAACCAGCCGGCGGGCAGCACGGCCCCGCCGGGGCCCGCGTACCCCTCGACGGCGAGCCCGCAGGCGGTGAGGGCGATGCCCCACGGCAGGCCGGTCCGCGGGGCGGGAGGGGTGTGCGGGCGCAGGGCGAAGGCGGTGGCGGCCGAGGCGGTCAGCGGGACGAGGACCAACAGGGTGAGGGCGGCGGCCACGGGCAGTGGCCGGTCGGCGTGCAGCAGCCGGGCACCGGCTCCGTCGAAGAGGAGTCCGCCCAGGTCGCCGCGCAGGTGGAGGAAGGCGGCCAGGGCCACGACGCTGCCCAGGGTGCAGGAGATCGCGGTGGAGACGGCCGCGACGAGCGTGAGGCGTACGGGTCCCAGCCCGACAGCGTCCATCCCTGCGCGGGGCCGGGTGGCGGGGTCGGTCCGGGCGACGGCGACGGCGAGGTGGACGGTGGCGGCGAGCGGGACCAGCGCCCACAACAGCCGCGGGAACGATCCGGCGGGCCGGACCACCGCCCCGGCGAGCACGTACAGCAGCAGGAAGCCGGTGCCGGCGCAGGCGGCGGCGACCAGCAGGCGGCGCAGCTGGACGAGCGGGCGGGAGCCGCGGGCTAGGCGGAGAGCGAGCACGCGGCCTGGCCCTCCGGGAAGTCGCCGGACGGGCCGGTCGGGCCGGACGGGCCGGTGGCCGCTCCGGCGGGGCGGCCGTCGAGGAGGGCGAACCGGCGGTCGGCGACGGCCGCGGTGTCCTCGTCGTGGGTGGCGAGCACCACGGTGACCTCGTGCGAGCGGGCCGCGGTGGTCAGGGTGCGCAGGAGCAGGGCGCTCTCGGTGCGGTGCAGCGGCGCGGTGGGCTCGTCGGCGAAGATCACGGAGGGCTCGCTGACCAGGGCGCGGGCCAGGGCGACGCGCTGGGAGGCGGCGCGGTCCAGGGCGCGGGGGCGTTTGCGGGCGAAGCCTGCGACGTCGAGCCGGTCCAGCCAGGCGCAGGCGGTCCGCTTGGCGGTGCGGTGGGAGGCGCCGGAGACCAGGAGGGGGAGGGCGGCGTTCTCCCAGACGGTGAGCTCGGGCAGCAGGTCCGGCTCGGGGCCGATCCAGCCGAAGCGGTCGCGGCGCAGTCGTTCGCGGCTGAGGGCGCCCATGGTGTGGACGGGCACGCTGTTGAACCAGACCTCGCCCTCGCGGGGGACGAGCTGCCCGCTGAGGCAGCGCAGCAGGGTGGTCTTCCCGCTGCCGCGCGGGCCGGTCACGGCGAGGACCTCGCCTTGGCGGACGCCGACCGAGACCCCGATGATGCCGGGTGAACCGTTGTGGGAGTAGTGAACGGACCGTGCCCAGAGCACATCGTCGTCCGGTGGAGCCACCATGGCGTACACCTCCGTCCGGGGGAACGAAGCGGAGCCCGTTCGGTCACTGGCGCCCGCACTGAGATGTAAAGAGATGAACGTCCCGCATGCCGACAGCACACGGCCCGGACGCCCGCGTTCTCACTCGAACGGGGTATCCGGGCCGTGTGGTTCGGACTATTTACAGCCCGGTTCTAGAGCTTGGTCCACGCCTCGGTGAGCACCGAGCGCAGGATCCCCTCGATCTCGTCGAAGGTGCCCTGGTCCGCGATCAGCGGCGGGGCGAGCTGCACGACCGGGTCGCCGCGGTCGTCGGCCCGGCAGTACAGGCCGTTGTCGAAGAGCGCCTTGGAGAGGAAGCCGTAGAGCACGCGCTCGGTCTCCTCGTCCGTGAACGACTCCTTGGTGACCTTGTCCTTGACGAGTTCGATGCCGTAGAAGTAGCCGTTTCCGCGGACGTCGCCGACGATCGGCAGGTCGTGCAGCTTCTGGAGGGTCTTCAGGAAGACGCCCTCGTTGTCCAGCACGTGCTGGTTGAGGCCTTCCTTGTCGAAGATGTCGAGGTTGGCGAGGGCCACGGCGGAGGACACCGGGTGTCCGCCGAAGGTGTAGCCGTGCAGGAAGGTGTTGTTGCCCTTGTAGAAGGGCTCGGCGACGCGGTCCGACACGATGCAGGCGCCGATCGGGGAGTAGCCCGAGGTCATGCCCTTGGCGCAGGTGATCATGTCCGGGACGTAGTCGAACTTGTCGCAGGCGAACATCGTGCCGAGGCGGCCGAAGGCGCAGATCGTCTCGTCGGAGACGAGCAGCACGTCGTACTCGTCGCAGATCTCGCGGACCCGCTGGAAGTAGCCGGGCGGCGGCGGGAAGCAGCCGCCGGCGTTCTGCACCGGCTCCAGGAAGACGGCGGCGACGGTGTCGGCGCCCTCGAAGAGGATCTGCTGCTCGATCTGGTCGGCGCACCAGCGGCCGAAGGCCTCGGGGTCGTCGCCGTGGATCGGGGCGCGGTAGATGTTGGTGTTCGGCACCTTGTGCGTGCCGGGGACCAGCGGCTCGAAGGGGGCCTTGAGGGCCGGCAGGCCGGTGATCGACAGGGCGCCCTGCGGGGTGCCGTGGTAGGCGACCGCGCGCGAGATGACCTTGTACTTGGTCGGCTTGCCCTTGAGCTTGAAGTACTGCTTGGCCAGCTTCCAGGCGGTCTCGACGGCCTCGCCGCCGCCGGTGGTGAAGAAGACCTTGTTGAGGTCGCCCGGCGCGTAGCCGGCGAGGCGCTCGGCCAGTTCCACTGCCTTGGGGTGGGCGTAGGACCACACGGGGAAGAACGCGAGTTCCTGCGCCTGCTTGTAGGCGACCTCGGCGAGCTCCTTGCGACCGTGACCGGCGTTGACCACGAACAGGCCGGCGAGACCGTCCAGGTAGCGCTTGCCCTTGTCGTCGTAGATGTAGGTGCCCTCACCGCGGACGATGGTGGGGACGGGGGTGTTCTCGTACGAGGACATGCGGGTGAAGTGCATCCACAGGTGGTCGTACGCGGTCTTGGACAGGTCCTGGGTCACGGTTATCGGGTTCCCCACATGTAGGTCTGCTTCTTCAGCTTCAGGTAAACGAAGCTTTCGGTGGATCGCACGCCGGGGAGGGCGCGGATCTTCTTGTTGATCGTTTCCAGCAGGTGGTCGTCGTCCTCGCAGACGATCTCCACCATCAGGTCGAACGAGCCCGCGGTCATCACCACGTACTCGCACTCGGCCATCTGGGTCAGCGCATCGGCCACCGGGTCGACGTCGCCCTCGACGTTGATGCCGACCATGGCCTGGCGGCGCAGGCCCACGGTGAGCGGGTCGGTGACGGCGACGATCTGCATGACGCCCTGGTCGAGGAGCTTCTGCACGCGCTGGCGCACGGCAGCCTCGGACAGGCCCACCGCCTTGCCGATCGCCGCGTACGGCCGACGGCCGTCCTCCTGCAGTTGCTCGATGATCGCGAGCGACACAGCATCGACCGAAGGGGACGGCTGCCTGCTCCTGGAATCTGCGCTTCGACTGACCACGACCTCACTGTGCACGAGGAGTCGTCTGTTCCGCAAGACGGATTCAATGAAATCCGTTGTCTTTGGATCCTGATCTCACTGATTTCGTAGGTGGCCGTGTCTGGCCCTGTCGAAAGCGTCCGCCCAACAGCTAGGCTTGGGGGAGCGTCTCAATCATTGGACATTGATCAGGAGTGTGGCTGTAGTGACCACCGAACTGCGTCGTCTGCGCAACTACATCGGCGGGGAGTTCAAGGACGCCGCCGACGGGCGGACCACCGATGTGGTCAACCCCGCCACCGGCGAGGTGTACGCAACGGCCCCGCTCTCCGGCCAGGCCGACGTGGACGCGGCCATGGCCGCCGCCGCTGCCGCCTTCCCGGGCTGGCGCGACACCACGCCCTCCGAGCGGCAGAAGGCCCTGCTCAAGATCGCCGACGCCTTCGAGGCGCGGGCGGACGAGCTGGTGGCCGCCGAGTCGGAGAACACGGGCAAGCCGCTGGGCCTCACGGCCAGCGAGGAGCTGCCCCCGATGGTGGACCAGATCCGCTTCTTCGCGGGAGCGGCCCGCCTGCTGGAGGGCCGCTCGGCCGGCGAGTACATGGACGGGATGACCTCGATCATCCGCCGCGAGCCGGTCGGCGTCTGCGCCCAGGTCGCGCCGTGGAACTACCCGATGATGATGGCCGTGTGGAAGTTCGCCCCGGCCATCGCCGCGGGCAACACCGTGGTGCTCAAGCCCTCGGACACCACGCCGGCCTCCACCGTCCTGATGGCGGAGATCATCGACTCGATCCTGCCGAAGGGCGTCTTCAACGTCGTCTGCGGCGACCGCGAGACCGGCAAGGCCATGGTCGAGCACTCCACCCCGGCGATGGCTTCCATCACCGGCTCGGTGCGCGCGGGCATGCAGGTCGCCGAGAGCGCCTCGAAGGACGTCAAGCGCGTCCACCTGGAGCTCGGCGGCAAGGCCCCGGTCGTGGTCTTCGAGGACGCCGACATCGCCAAGGCCGTCGAGGACATCGCCGTCGCGGGCTACTTCAACGCAGGCCAGGACTGCACGGCAGCGACCCGCGTCCTCGTCCACGAGTCCATCCACGACGAGTTCGTGGCCGCCCTGGCCAAGGCCGCCGCCGACACCAAGACCGGCGCCCCGGACGACGAGGACGTGCTCTACGGCCCGCTGAACAACCCCAACCAGCTGGGCCAGGTCGCCGGCTTCATCGACCGCCTCCCGGCGCACGCCAAGGTCGAGGCGGGCGGCCACCGGGTCGGCGACAAGGGCTACTTCTACGCCCCGACCGTCGTCTCGGGCCTCAAGCAGGACGACGAGATCGTCCAGAACGAGGTCTTCGGCCCGGTCATCACCGTCCAGTCCTTCACGGACGAGGCGCAGGCCGTGGAGTACGCGAACGGCGTCGAGTACGCCCTGGCCTCCTCGGTGTGGACCAAGGACCACGGCCGCGCGATGCGCATGTCCAAGAAGCTCGACTTCGGCTGCGTGTGGATCAACACCCACATCCCGCTGGTGGCCGAGATGCCCCACGGCGGCTTCAAGAAGTCCGGCTACGGCAAGGACCTCTCCGCCTACGGCTTCGAGGACTACACCCGCATCAAGCACGTGATGACCTCGCTCGACGGCTGATCGGCCGCCCCGGCGGGGGCGTGTGACCCGGGGGACCCCGCAAGGGCCGTCGGAGTTCGATCAAGGGGCGGGCAGTGGACAATGTGTCCATTGCCCGCCCCCGTTTCGTTCCCCGAGGCCCTTCTCCATGCCTGAACTCGCCTTCCCCCGCCGTACGGCGCTGCGCGGACTCGGTGCCGCCGGCCTGCTCCGGCCCTCGCCGGCTGTGGTGTGCCGTCCGCGTACGTCCCCGAGGACCGGCGGGGAGGCCCGGACCGCTCGGGCCGGGACCGGAGCCTCGCCTTCTCCAACTGGCCGCTGTACATAGACGCCGACGAGGAGGACGAGGAGCGCCGCCCCACCCTGGAGGCCTTCACGCGGAAGACCGGCATCGAGGTCTCCTACAGCGAGGAGATCAACGACAACGACGAGTTCTTCGGCAAGATCAGCCCCGCGCTGATGAACCGCCAGGACACCGGGCGGGACCTGGTGGTGGTCACCGACTGGATGGCCGCCCGGTACGTCCAGCTGGGCTGGGCCCAGACGATGGACCGCGCCGCGCAGCCCAACGTGGCCGCGCACCTGGACCCGCAACTGCGCTCGCCCGCCTTCGACGAGGGCCGCCTGCACACCGTGCCCTGGCAGTCGGGGATCACCGGCATCGCCTACAACCGCAAGGCGCTCGGCAGGGAGGTCAAGTCCGTCAAGGACCTGTGGCACCCGGACCTGGCGGGCCGGGTCACCCTCTTCTCCGGCCTCGACGAGTCCTTCGCCCTGCTGATGCAGGGCAACGGCGTGGACGTCACCCGGTGGACCGAGTCGGACTTCCACCGGATGTGCGACCAGGTCGAGGCGCTGGTGCGGAAGAAGCACGTCCGCCGCTTCACGGGCAACGACTACACCTCCGACCTCGCCAAGGGCGACGTCCTGGCCTGCCAGGCCTACTCCGGAGACGCCATCCAGCTCAAGGCCGACAACCCCGACATCGAGTTCGTGGTCCCCGAGGAGGGCGGCGAGCTGTGGTCGGAGAGCATGCTCGTCCCCAACCTGGCCCGGCACAAGGCCAATGCCGAGGCCCTCGTCGACCACTACTACGACCCGGAGGTGGCCGCCGAGCTCGCCGCCTTCGTCAACTACGTCTGCCCCGTTCCGGCCGCGCGCGAGGTGCTGGCGCGCTCGGAGGACAAGGAGACCGCGGAACTCGCCGAGAACCCGCTGGTGTTCCCGGACGGGGAGATGCGGGGGCGCCTGGCCGTGGCCCGCGCCATCACCTCCGCGGAGCGCCGCACCTTCGCCCGCCGCTGGAACGCCATCGCCGGCTTGTGATCATCGCCACGGAAGTGAACGCGTTCAGGAAAATTGCTGAACGTGTTCAATTCGCGGCGTAGGCTTCTCCCATGAGCGAGAGAAACGCCCTCCAGCGACGGATCCGTGCCTGGCTGATCCTGTTCATCGTGTGCCTCGTCCTCAGCGGGCTCACGGCCTTCCCCCTGGTCACCGAGGTCCGCTGGGCCAACTCCCTGGTTTCCCACGCGTGGTTGAGCCGGGTCGGCGAGGGTCTGGAGCAGGCCGACGCGCAGTACCCGTTCCTCCTCTACGGCACCGACTGGCTCGCCTTCGCCCACCTGGTGATCGCGGTCTTCTTCTACGGTGTCCTGCGCGACCCCGTGCGCAACGTCTGGATCGTCGAAGCCGGCATGATCGCCTGCGTCGGAGTGATCCCCCTGGCGCTGATCTGCGGTCCCATCCGGGGCATCCCCTTCGGGTGGAGCCTCATCGACATGTCGTTCGGGGTCTTCGGGGTGATCCCGCTGCTCGTGCTCCGACGCCTCGTCAAACGACTGGAGGCGCTGCCCGCCCCCGCCTGACGGTGCACCCGCCACGCCCGCCGGGTGCCCCGCCCCCGGTCCGCGCCCGCGGCCTCACCGGCCGAACCGGGCGCGGACGGCCGCCAGGACGTCGATCCGGTTCGTGGTGATCGCGTCCACCCCGGCCGACAGCAGCCGGCGCATCGAGCACGCCGTGTCGGCGGTCCACGCCGAGACCAGCAGGCCGTCCCGGTGCAGCGCGTCCACCAGCTCCCGGTCGACCAGCCCGAAGCGGTAGTTGAGCCAAGCCGGCGCCACCGCGTCGATCAGCACCCGGCGCGGCGGCGCCAGCGTCGTCCACGTCAGCGCGATCTCCGCGTCCGGATCGGCGGCGCGTACGGCCAGCATGGTGTTCGGGCCGGCGCTGTAGTACGTGCGCTCGCGGGCACCGCACTCGCGGACCACCCCGACCACCGTCCGCACCGACTCGACGCCCGCACCCGGCAGGTCGATCATCACCCGGCCCGTGCCCGAGGCCGCCAGGACCTCGCGCAGGGTCGGGACCCGGCCCGCCGTCATCTCCCGCAGCTGAGCGGCCGTCACGGCGTCCAGCCGCACGTCGTGCCGCCACAGCCGCCCCAGGGTGTCGTCGTGCAGGAGCACCGGCTCCCCGTCACGGGTCAGGCGTACGTCGACCTCCACCGCGTCCGCTCCGCGCGCGAAGGCCGAGCGGACGGAGGGCACGGTGTTCTCGGGGAAGCGGTAGGGGTCACCGCGGTGGGCGACGGCCGTCAGGGTGCGCATGCCGCCCATTCTCCGGGTGCGTCAACGCGCGAGCCAAGCCTCGGTGTAGGCGTCGATCTCCGCGGTGATCCGCTCCTTGCCGGCCCGGTCCAGGAACGAGGCCTCGACCGCGTTCTTCGCCAGCTGCGCGACCCCGCGCTCGTCGAGGTCGAGGAGCCGGGCGGCGACCGCGTACTCGGTGTTGAGGTCCGTGCCGAACATCGGCGGGTCGTCGCTGTTGATGGTGACCAGCACGCCCGCCTCGACCATCTCCTTGACCGGGTGCCGGTCCAGGTCGGTCACGGCGCGGGTGGCGATGTTCGACGTCGGGCAGACCTCCAGCGCGATGCGGTGCTCGGCGAGGTACGCCAGCAGCTCCGGGTCCTGCACGGCGCTGGTGCCGTGGCCGATGCGCTCGGCGCCGAGCTCGCGGATGGCGTCCCAGACGGTCTCCGGGCCGGTGGTCTCGCCGGCGTGCGGCACGCTGCGCAGGCCGGCGGCCCGGGCCGCGTCGAAGTACGGCTTGAACTGCGGGCGCGGGACGCCGATCTCGGGGCCGCCGAGGCCGAAGGAGACCAGGCCCTCCGGGCGCAGGTCGACGGCGAGGCGCGCGGTCTCGGCGGCGGCCTCCAGGCCGGCCTCGCCGGGGATGTCGAAGCACCAGCGCAGGATGACGCCGAGTTCGGCCTCGGCGGCCTTGCGGGCGTCCTCGATGGCCTCCATGAACGCGTGCTCGTCGATGCCGCGGCGCGTCGAGGAGTACGGGGTGATGGTCAGCTCGGCGTAACGGATGTTCTGCCGCGCCATGTCGCGGGCGACCTCGAAGGTGAGGGTGCGCACGTCGTCCGGGGTGCGCACCAGGTCCACGACGGAGAGGTAGACCTCGATGAAGTGGGCGAAGTCCGTGAAGGTGAAGTAGTCGGCGAGCGCCTCCGGGTCCGTGGGGACCTTGGAGTCGGGGTGCCGGGCGGCGAGCTCGGCCACGATGCGCGGGGAGGCCGAGCCGACGTGGTGGACGTGGAGCTCGGCCTTGGGCAGCCCTGCGATGAAGGGGGTCAGGTCGGGCACGGAAAGGCCTCCGGGAAGACGCGGGTGCAGACGGATCGGGCTTCATCGTAGGCAGCCCGGGGCATGTCGGAGGCAGCGCATAGCATGGCCGTACGAGAGGGGGGCGACGCATGACCGATCAGAGCCCCGAGCCGAGGGACCCGTGGGCGCCGCCGGAGCGGCCGTCGGGGGAGCACGGCGGGCCGCAGGGCCGAGCGGGGGTGCCGGGGCCGCCGTCCGTCCACGACCAGATCACGATCGCCGGGATGCCGGGTGCGGGGGCCGGCACACCGCCCGCGCCGATACCCTCCGCGTACCCGGGAGCCGCGCAGGCCCCGGCGCCCGCACCGCCGGCGCCGGCGGCCGTGCCCCCGGCGTACGCCTACCCGGCCCAGCCGGCCCCCGGCGGGTACGGCTACCCCGGTGCGCCGTCCGCGCCGTCCGCGTACGGCTACCCCGGCTACCCGGGCCCGGCCGCGTACGTCCCCTACGGAGGGCAGCCGCGCAACGGGTTCGGAGTCACCGCCCTCGTCCTCGGCATCGTCGCGGTCGTCGGGTGCTTCACCAGCTTCTTGGCGATCGCGATCGGCATCGGGGCGGTCGTCTTCGGCGCGCTCGGACGCGGCAGGGCCCGCCGGGGCGAGGCCACCAACGCCGGCGTGGCCCTGGCGGGCATCATCCTGGGCGCGATAGGCATCCTGCTGGGGGCCGCGATCCTGGCGATCGGGATCGTCGGGTTCCTCGAACGCGACGGCGGGGGCGGCTACGACAGCCCGTACTCCAACTCGCGGATGCGCGAGAAGGTCTGACGCCGCGGCGCCGGGCCCGTACTCGGGCCCGGCGCGCGCGTACGCCTCCCCCGGGCCGTCGCTCCGGCTCCCGCTACCGCTGGGAGGCACCCCCGGACCCTCGCCGCGGCTCGACCGGCTCGACCGGCTCGACCGGCTCGACCGGCTCGACCGGCACGGTCCGGCAGGGGCGGCCTAGGCGGCCCACGGCCAGTCGGCGTCCCGGTCCGCCTCGATCAGCGGCACCATACGGAAGGCCGCGTCGGTGAGTCCGCCGAAGGTGTGCCGGTTCGCGGACCCGGAGGGCGCGTGTCCCACCCGGTACCCGGCCAGGTTCCAGGTGTAGACCGGCACCTCCTCCGGGACCAGGGCCGTCGGGTCGCCGCCGTAGCCGTAGGTCGCCTGCTCGTCGGTGACGATCAGAACCCGGTCGTGGCGGCGGTAGTGTTGCCGGACGGCCTCCGCGGTGTAGGTGCCGCCGAGGTCCTCGAACCGCTCCAGCACCTTCAGCACGCTCTCGCCCCGGCGGTACGGGACCGGCTTGCTGTTCGTGCCGAACTGCACCAGGTCCGCGTGCTCGGCCCGCAGCGCCAGCGCCGTGCCGAACACGGCAGCGGCGTCGGCCCGGTTGAGCTGCGAGCGGTCGGACAGCGGCGACCACATCGACCCGGACCGGTCGACGAGGACGAGGGTGCGTCCCGGCAGCGCGGGCACGGAGGCCAGCGAGTGCCCGAGGGCCTGCTCCAGCGGGTACGCCCAGCGCAGCGACGGCGCGTGCTGGTGGGCGGCCAGGTAGCGGAAGGGGAACTGCCGGGACCGGGCGACCGTCTCCGGGTCGCAGATCCGGGCCGCGACCCGCGCCGCCACCTCCTCGCAGACCCCGGCCCCGTCGAAATTGCGCAGGTTGCGCAGCAGTGCCATCACGCCCATGGACGGGATGACCGCCTCCCAGGCGGCCGCGTCCATCGGCCCCTGCAGCCAGCCGGCCAGCGCCTCCCAGGTCATGCCCGCCGCTGCGAGCCGCTCGGCGCCGCCGGGGCCCGTCACCACGGCCCGGCGCTCCTCGACCGGCAGGGCCATGAGCTCCCGGTGGGCCGTCAGGGTGCGGTTGCCGGCGGGCACTTCGGCCGCCTCCGGGTGGTGGCGGCGGTCGAGGGCGTAGCGGAACAGCTCGCCCTGCCAGGGCTTGGACGGGTCCGGCGCGGCGTGCACGAGGTTCAGGACGTCGCCGAAGCGGAAGCCCTTGGACGCGGTGTCGTACTTCAGCAGGGAGGTGCCGGAGTAGAGCCGGCGCACTGCGTCGGCGATGCCGCGCTTGACGGGCTTGGGCACGGCGCGCCCGTACGTGGCCGTCCAGTAGGCGAGGAGCTCGCCGGGCTCGTCCGCGCGCTGCAGCACGGAGTCCACCACCTGCCGGTTGGACGGCCCGTCGGTCGCGCCCGCGTCGAGCCGCGCCTTGACGTACTCGGCGGCTCCGACCAGCGAGGCGGTGCGCATGTTGCCCTCGCCGCGCAGCCAGCCCAGCAGGCCGGCGGTCCACTGCGGGTCCTCGACGGCGAGTGTGCGCACCAGGGCGGCGAAGCGGTCGTCGCGCTCCTGGGCGCCCTCGTAGGCGGTGCGCTGCGTCACGAAGTTGGCGACGGCGAGCAGGAACAGCTCCGAGCGCGGGTCGCGGACGAAGCCGGGGCTGCCGTGGTGGTTGCGGGCGCGCCGGCCGGTCGAACGCACCGGTGACGAGGTGGTGGTTCCGGGTGCGGTCGCGGACGCGCGCCGGTTGAAGCGGGCCATGGGAATTCCCCCGAATTCCGTACAGATGGGGGAAGGCTTGACGTGCGGGACGCCCGAGATCGGAAGGTCGGCGACGGGCTGCATGCCATGCGAGCTTTCCGGGCTGCTCCACCGGCCGTGGCCGGGCGGGATTCGAACCCGCGACCTCATGGTCCGGAAGTAGCCGTCGCCTGCGCACCGGGCGTCCCGCACGCGGCCTCCCGAGATCGAGGTGGCGGCGGCTTGGGTTTCTTTGCGGAAGAAGGAGCCGCAGCCCGCGCACCGGGAGGTGCGTGAGGTGCGTCCAGAGTTCAAGGCGGCGAAACCACATGCTGCTCTAACCGACTGAGCTACACCGGCCCGAAGCCGGTGACGGGACTCGAACCCGCGACCTGCCCATTAAGAGTGGAAGTAGGTCTCGCCTGCGCACCTGGACGATCACACCGTAGGCCGCGGCCTCCCGGGCCCGCCACACAATTTAGGGGCCCGGCCCCTCCTACGCCCCCTGCGCCTCCGCGCGCAGCCGCTCCCGGGCCTCCATCAGGGCGAAGCCCAGCAGGTTCAGGCCGCGCCAGCGCGCCGGGTCCAGCGCCCGGGCGTCGTCGGCCGCCAGGCCGATGCCCCAGACGCGGTCCAGCGGGCTCGCCTCCACCAGGACCCGGTCCCCTGTGGTCAGCAGGTACGAGCGCAGCTGTGGCGTGGAGCGGAACTTGTGCACGCTGCCCTCCACGACCAGGGCGAACCGCTCCCGCTCCCACACCCCTTCGTCGAAGCCGCGTACCAGCCGCCCGGCGTTCTTGGCCTCGGCCGGGGTCCGGGCCGCCAACGCGGCGCGCTCCCCGTCGGCGTCCCCGAACAACCGCGCCTTCCCGGCCATCATCCAGTGCTCGGCGGTCTCGTAGCGGACGCCTTCCACGGTGAACGGAGAGGGCCACCACTGGCTCAGGCAGCTCGGACCCAGCGTCCCGTCCGGCCGCGGCCGGTGGCCCCAGAACGGCAGGAACTTCACCCGGTCACCACGGCTGACCTGCCCGATCAGCTTGTCGATCATCTCCATGCACGGGAGTCTGGCAGTCGCCACGGACACTTCGTACGGGATTCGACGTGTCTCTCGACACATGGTCGACCGAATCCGTCGCGTAATCAAAAGGCAACAACGGAATCACTTGGCTGCGGGTGGCGCCTCTGCCAGGATCGGCACTCAATTCGAGCTGAAGCCACGAGGGCGTGAGAGCGTGATGGGTAGTCGCTTCCAGGTCGAGGACCGCTTCGCGGACGGCGTGCAGTACATCGACGGCCGCCTGGGGTGCGGTACCTCCGGACGGTCGCACACCGTGGTCGACCCCGCCACCGGTGAGGAGGTGCTCACCTACGAGCTGGCCTCCACCGCCGACGTGGACGAGGCCGTGGCCGCCGCCCGGCGAGCCCTTCCGGCCTGGTCGGCGGCCACCCCCGGCGAGCGCTCGGACGCACTGCACCGGCTGGCGACCGTCCTCGCCGCGCAGGCCGAGGACCTCGCGCACGCCGAATCGCTCCAGTGCGGCAAGCCGATCAAGCTGACCACGGAGTTCGACGTACCGGGGACGATCGACAACACCGCCTTCTTCGCCGGCGCCGCCCGGCACCTGCAGGGGCAGGCGGCCGCCGAGTACTCCGGGGACCACACCTCGTACGTGCGCCGCGAGGCCATCGGGGTCGTCGGCTCCATCGCCCCCTGGAACTACCCCCTCCAGATGGCCGCCTGGAAGATCCTCCCGGCCGTCGCCGCGGGCAACACCATCGTCCTGAAGCCCGCCGAGCTGACCCCGCTGACCTCCCTGATGTTCGCGCAGGCCGCCACGGAGGCGGGCATCCCCGACGGCGTCATCAACATCGTCACCGGCGCCGGCCGGGACGCCGGCGAGCACCTGGTCGGCCACCCGGACGTGGCCATGACCTCCTTCACCGGCTCCACCGCCGTCGGCAGGCGCGTCGCCGAGATCGCCACCGCCACCGTCAAACGGCTCCACCTGGAGCTCGGCGGCAAGGCCCCCTTCCTCGTCTTCGACGACGCCGACCCGGAGGCCGCCGCCCACGGCGCCGTCGCCGCCTCCCTGATCAACACCGGGCAGGACTGCACGGCCGCCACCCGCGCCTACGTCCAGCGCCCCCTGTACGAGACCTTCACCGCCCGCGTCGCCGAGCTGATGGAGGGCGTCCGCCTGGGCGACCCCTTCGACCCGGCCACCGACCTCGGGCCGCTCGTCTCCCACGCCCACCGCGACCGCGTCGCCGGCTTCGTCGAGCGCGCCCGCGGCTACGCCACCGTCGCCACCGGTGGCACCGCCCCGGGTGGCGCCCTCGCCGACGGCGCCTACTACCGGCCCACCCTGATCACCGGCGCACCCCAGGACAGTGAGATCGTCCGGTCCGAGGTCTTCGGGCCGGTCCTCGTCGTCCTTCCCTTCGACACGGACGACGAGGGCATCGCGCTGGCCAACGACACCCCCTACGGACTCGCCGCATCCGCCTGGAGCCGCGACGTCTACCGGGCCGGCCGCGCCACCCGCGAGCTGCGGGCGGGCTGCGTCTGGGTCAACGACCACATTCCGATCATCAGTGAGATGCCCCATGGGGGATACGGGGCGAGCGGCTTCGGAAAGGACATGAGCTCGTACTCCTTCGAGGAGTACACGCAGGTCAAGCACGTGATGTACGACAACACCGCGGTCGCCGAGAAGGACTGGCACCGCACGATCTTCGGGGACCGATAGCAGCAGCCGGCCGTCCGACCAGCGGCCCACCCATCCCGAAAGGGCACAGCCCATGGAGCACTCCGAGCCCGAACGCCTCTCCGAGGCACAGCTCGCCGCGATGCGGCGCAGCCTCACCGGCGGCCGCGGCGCCCTCACCCGCCGCTCCCTGCTGCGCGCCTCCGGCGCCGGCGCGCTCACCCTCGGCGGCCTGGCCTCCCTGAGCGCCTGCGGCATCCCGCCCGCCCGACGCGACGGCGCGACCGCTGCCTCCGACGACCACTCGGACAAGGAGAAGGTGATCAACTTCTCCAACTGGACCGAGTACATGGACATCAGCGACGACGAGAAGACCCACCCGACGCTGGAGGAGTTCACCAAGCGGACCGGCATCGAGGTCAACTACACCGAGGACATCAACGACAACGTCGAGTTCTTCGGCAAGATCCGCCCCCAGCTGGCGGCGGGCCAGGACACCGGCCGCGACCTGATCGTCGTCACCGACTGGCTCGCGGCCCGCATCATCCGCCTGGGCTGGGCGCAGAAGCTGGACCCCGCCCACCTGCCGCACGCCTTCGCCAACCTGATCCCGCAGTACCGCAGCCCCGATTGGGACCCCGGGCGCGCCCACAGCTACCCGTGGACCGGCATCAACACCGTCATCGCGTACAACACGAAGGCGACCGGCGGGAAGAAGGTCGACTCCGTCACCCAGATGCTCGACGATCCCACCCTCAAGGGCCGGGTCGGCTTCCTCACCGAGATGCGCGACACCGTCGGCATGACCCTCCTCGACCAGGGCAAGGACCCGGCGACCTTCACCACCCCGGACTACGACGCGGCCATCGCCCGCCTCCAGAAGGGCGTGGACAGCAAGCAGATCCGCCGCTTCACCGGCAACGACTACACCTCCGACCTGGACAAGGGGGACCTCGCGGCCTGCCTCGCCTGGGCCGGCGACGTCATCCAACTGCAGGCCGGCAACCCGGACATCCAGTACGCCATCCCGACCGCCGGCTACATCACCTCCAGCGACAACCTCCTCGTACCGGCCCGCGCCCGGCACAAGGCCAACGCGGAGAAGCTCATCGACTTCTACTACGAGCCCCCGATCGCCGCCCAGCTCGCGGCCTTCATCAGCTACGTGTGCCCGGTCGCTGGCGTCAAGGACGACCTTGCGAAAATCGATCCTGCGCTCGCGGACAACCCCTTGATCATTCCGGACGAGGAGATGACCGCCAGGGCCCATGCCTTCCGCATGCTCACCAGCGAGGAAGAGACCGAGTACGAGGAAAAGTTCGCCAAGCTCATCGGAGCCTGACGAGCGCCCGTACCGGCACCGCCCCCCGCACTCTTCCGAAGAACACCACCACCGAAGGCCGCGACCCATGACTGACAAGACCGCGGGCGGCGACGTCCGCCTCGCCGGGATCAGCAAGCACTACGGCACGTTCACCGCCGTGCACCCCCTGGACCTCACCATCCCCCAGGGCTCCTTCTTCGCCCTGCTCGGCGCCTCCGGCTGCGGAAAGACCACGACCCTGCGCATGATCGCCGGCCTGGAGGAGCCCTCCACCGGCACGGTCCACCTGGGCGAGCGCGACGTCACCCAGCTGCCCCCGTACAAGCGCCCCGTGAACACGGTCTTCCAGAGCTACGCGCTCTTCCCGCACCTGAGCATCTACGAGAACGTGGCCTTCGGCCTGCGCCGCCGCGGCATCACGTCCGTCAAGAAGCAGGTCGAGGAGATGCTCGACCTGGTCGAGCTCGGCCAGTTCGCCCAGCGCAAGCCGCACCAGCTGTCCGGCGGCCAGCAGCAGCGCGTCGCCGTCGCCCGCGCCCTGATCAACCACCCCCAGGTGCTCCTCCTCGACGAGCCCCTCGGTGCCCTCGACCTCAAGCTGCGCCGCCAGATGCAGCTGGAGCTCAAGCGGATCCAGACCGAGGTCGGCATCACCTTCGTGCACGTCACGCACGACCAGGAGGAGGCCATGACCATGGCCGACACGGTCGCCGTGATGAACGGGGGCCGGGTGGAGCAGCTCGGTGCTCCCGCCGAGCTCTACGAGAACCCGCGCACCACCTTCGTCGCGAACTTCCTCGGCACCTCCAACCTCATCGAGGCGGAGGTCCTGGAGGCCAGTGGCCCCGACGTCGTCGTCAGCTCCGCCGGGACGAAGCTCAGGCTCCCCGCGGCACGCTGCTCGACCGCCCCCAAGGCGGGCGGGAAGCTGCTGGTCGGCGTGCGCCCCGAGAAGATCTCCCTGGTCCCCGCGGACGAGGAGCACACCGTCGCGGCCGGCCGCAACAAGGTCGCCGGCCGGATCGCCGACTCCTCCTTCATCGGCGTCTCCACCCAGTTCGTGATCGACAGCCCGGTCTGCTCCGAGCTGGAGGTGTACGTACAGAACATCGAGCGCGACGCCCGCCTGACCCCGGGCACCGAGGTCGTCCTGCACTGGAACCCCGAGCACACCTTCGGCCTCGACGCCGCCCAGGACATCGACGCGGGCATCGAGACGGTCGAGGAGAGCGCATGACCGCCACCGCGGCCCCGCCCGAGGCCCCCACTCCCGCCGAGCCCCCGGTCCACAGGCCCTCCCTGCGCAAGCGGCTGGTCCCGTACTGGCTGCTGCTGCCCGGCATCCTGTGGCTGCTCGTCTTCTTCGTGCTGCCGATGATCTACCAGGCATCGACCTCGGTGCAGACCGGCTCCCTCGAAGAGGGCTTCGAGGTCACCTGGCACTTCGGGACCTACTGGGACGCCTTCACCGAGTACCTCCCGCAGTTCCTGCGCTCCCTGCTGTACGCCGGCACCGCGACCGTACTGTGCCTGCTGCTCGGGTACCCGCTGGCCTACCTGATCGCCTTCCGGGCGGGCCGCTGGCGCAACCTGCTGCTGGTGCTGGTCATCGCCCCGTTCTTCACCAGCTTCCTGATCCGCACCCTGGCCTGGAAGACGATCCTGTCCGACGGCGGCCCGGTCGTCTCCTTCCTCAACACGATCGGCTTCCTCGACGTCACCAGCTGGCTCGGCCTCACCGAGGGCGACCGGGTGCTGGCCACGCCGCTCGCGGTGGTCTGCGGCCTCACGTACAACTTCCTCCCCTTCATGATCCTTCCGCTCTACACCTCCCTGGAGCGCATCGATCCGCGCCTCCACGAGGCGGCCGGGGACCTGTACGCACGCCCCGTCACCACCTTCCGCAAGGTCACCTTCCCGCTGTCCATGCCGGGCGTGGTCTCCGGGACCCTGCTCACCTTCATCCCGGCGAGCGGCGACTACGTCAACGCCGAACTCCTCGGCTCGACCGACACCCGCATGATCGGCAACGTCATCCAGTCGCAGTACCTGCGCATCCTCGACTACCCGACGGCGGCTGCGCTCTCGTTCATCCTCATGGCCATCGTGCTGGTCATGGTCACCCTTTACATCCGCCGGGCGGGGACGGAGGACCTGGTCTGATGCAATGGCTCCGCCGCAACCTCGTCGTCATCGCCGGTCTCGGCACGCTCGCCTACATGGTGCTGCCGAACCTCGTCGTGACGCTCTTCTCCTTCAACGACCCCGCCGGGCGCTTCAACTACGCCTGGCAGGAGTTCTCCCTCGACGCCTGGAAGGACCCCTGCGGGGTCGCCGACCTGTGCGGCTCCCTGTCCCTGTCGCTCCAGATCGCCCTGTGGTCCACCCTGGCCGCCACCCTGCTGGGCACCGCCATCGCCTTCGCCCTGGTCAGGTACCGGTTCAGGGCGCGCGGCGCGGTCAACTCGCTGATCTTCATGCCGATGGCCATGCCCGAGATCGTGATGGCCGCCTCGCTGCTCGCGCTGTTCCTCAACATGGGCATCCAGCTGGGCTTCTGGACGATCCTGATCGCCCACATCATGTTCTGCCTCAGCTTCGTCGTCGCCGCCGTCAAGGCGCGCGTGCTGTCGATGGACCCGCGGCTGGAGGAGGCCGCCCGCGACCTCTACGCGGGGCCGGTGCAGACCTTCGTACGGGTCACCCTGCCGATCGCGGCACCCGGTATCGCGGCGGGCGCGCTGCTGGCCTTCGCGCTCTCCTTCGACGACTTCATCATCACCAATTTCAACTCGGGCAACACCGTCACCTTCCCCATGTTCGTGTGGGGATCGGCCCAGCGCGGTACGCCCGTGCAGATCAACGTCATCGGCACGGCGATGTTCGTCATCGCGGTGCTGGTGGTGCTCGCCGCCCAGATGGTCGGCAGCCGCCGCAAGAACGCACAACCCAAGTAACCCACCCTGTAGGGAGTTGGAAGACATGGCCCCAGTCGCCATGCGAAGCGTTGCGAAATCCCTTTCCGAAGCACTGCCGGTCTCGTACTGGCTGGACGACCCCGGCAGGCCCGCCGCACAGCCGGCCCTGACCTCCGACGAAGCCTGCGACCTGCTGGTCATCGGCGGGGGGTACAGCGGCCTGTGGACCGCGCTGCTCGCCAAGGAGCGCGACCCCGCCCGGGACGTCGTCCTGATCGAGTCCAAGGAGGCGGGCTGGGCCGCCTCCGGGCGCAACGGCGGCTTCTGCGCCGCCTCCCTCACGCACGGCCTGGCCAACGGGCTGGCGCGGTGGCCCGGCGACCTCGCCCGGCTGGAGGAGCTCGGCGCCCGCAACCTCGACGAGATCGAGGCGGCGGTCGCCCGCTACGGGATCGACTGCGACTTCGAGCGGACCGGCGAGATCGACGTGGCCACCGAGCCCCACCAGGTCGAGGAGCTGCGCGAACTGCACGAGCAGGCGCAGAGGCTCGGCCTGGCCGGCGGTGCGCGCTGGCTGGACCGTGACGAGCTGCGTGCCGAGGTCGACTCGCCCACGTTCCTCGCCGGCCTGTGGGACACCGACGGCGTGGCCATGCTCAACCCCGCCAAGCTCGCCTGGGGCTTGAAGCGGGCCTGCCTCGGCCTCGGCGTGCGCATCTACGAGAACACCCGCGGCCTGTCGCTGACCTCCTCGGGCGCGGGGATGGCCGTACGCACGCCGTACGGGCGGATCTTCGCCCGGCGGGTGGCCCTCGGCACCAACATCTTCCCCTCCCTGGTCAAGCGGATCCGTCCGTTCACCGTCCCGGTCTACGACTACGCGCTGATGACCGAGCCGCTGACCCCCGACCAGCTGAAGGCCATCGGCTGGCAGCGCCGCCAGGGCATGGGCGACAGCGCCAACCAGTTCCACTACTTCCGCCTCACCCCGGAGAACCGGATCCTGTGGGGCGGATACGACGCCATCTACCCCTACAAGGGCCGGCTCGACTCCGAGTACGACCACCGCCCCGAGACGTACCTGAAGCTGGCGCAGCACTTCTTCACCGCGTTCCCGCAGCTGGAGGGCGTCAACTTCAGCCACGCCTGGGGCGGGGCCATCGACACCTGCTCCCGCTTCTCCGCCTTCTTCGGCACCGCCCACTCCGGCCGGGTCGCCTACGCCGCCGGCTTCACCGGGCTCGGCGTGGGCGCCACCCGCTTCGGCGCCGACGTGATGCTGGACCTGCTGGACGGGGCGCGCACCGAGCGGACCCGGCTGGAGATGGTCCGGTCCAAGCCGATGCCGTTCCCGCCCGAGCCCTTCGCCTGGACCGGCATCACGCTCACCAAGTGGTCCCTGGCCCGGGCCGACGCCCGCGGCGGACGCCGCAACCTGTGGCTGAAGACGCTCGACAAGTTCGGCCTCGGTTTCGACAGCTGACGGGGGCGGGGCGCACTCCGGCGCATCCGCGTCTTCACTGCGTGAGCCGGTTCACCACCTCGGGCGAGGAGAACCCGCGTCATCCCTGCGCCCGGCCCCGCTCTCTCCCGGTGAGAACCCCTCACCTACAGGGAACGGAGGCCGGGCGATGCAGGGCTCGGAGATCAAGACCGTGGTGGACTGGCTCGTGGCGGCGGCCCCGGATCCGGACGCGACCCGGTGGGACTGGGAGCGCAGCACCCGCGGTACCGCGTTGCTGCCCGCCGGCCGGCGGTGGGACGTGCTGGACCTGCCAGGGGAACTGGGGCGGTGCACCCTCGCCGTCCTGCGCCACCTCCGCGACCGGCCCGGCCCGGTGCTCGCGGGCCCGTGCGGCACCCGGGTGGGCTTCTTCGTGCCCGCGGGCACGGCCTCCTGCTGGGTCGGCACCGGCGTACGGGGTGCCGGGCGCGGGGCCTGGATCGCCGTCCCGTACCCCGGCCGGGCGGTGCACGGGTCCCGCTGGCTGGTGGTCCCGGACGGCCGGGGGACGCTCACCGACCCGGCGGTGCTGGAACTCGCGATGCACGAGGCCGCGGCGGAGCTGGCGGCGGGCGGGCCGTCGGCGGGGGAGGGTGTCCGCAGTCCGTGAGCGGCCCGTCACCAGGCCGTGGCACGCCCCGTGTTCGGCGGGAGGGAATCCCTGCTCAGGGTGCTTCCGCCGGCCCGGGACGGCCCCGGGCGCCCCGGGCGACCGCGTGCGCGACCCCGAGCAGGAGCGGGAGGCACAGCAGAAGGCTGGCCAGCACGTCCAGGGGCCAGTGCCAGCCGCGCAGGACCAGGCCGAGGGCCGTGGCGCCCGTCAGGGCGAGGGCGGCGGCCACGGGCCACGGGCCCCGGGTGTACGGGCGCAGCAGCAGGGCCGCCCCGAGGTAGGCGACGGCAGCCGTGGCCGTGTGGCCCGAGGGGAAGTAGCCGGCGGCCCACGGCTCCAGCGGGCCCGGGCGGGCGGTCCACAGCTTCATCGGGACCACCAGGGCCGGGACCAGGGCCATGGCCAGGCCGGCGGCCAGGGCGCCGAGCCGGTTGCCGCGCCGGACCGCGTACGCCATGGCCAGGACCAGGACCGGGACGGCGACCGGGATGTTGCCGAGGTCGGAGAGGCCTTCGGTGACGGCGTCGGGGAGGCTGCGGACCACGGCACGACTGAGGGCCTCGTCCGGCGCCAACAGCGGGCCCGAGACCAGCACTTGCCAGGTCGCGAGCGCGAGGGCCGGCAGGCAGAGCAGGAGAAGGAGGAGGGTGGCCGGCCGTCCCGGAACAGGGGGGATGGTTCCGGGAGGGCCGGCCGGATCGGGCTGCCGTGCGCCCCGGGGGGTTTGGGGCGGACGGCCGTCCGATCGGTGAGGAGTGCGCGCGAACGCAGGCCCAGTACGGTGCTGGGGATGCCCGGTACCGGGGTCGCCCCCGATTTCCCGGGAGCGGGGTGTCTCACTCATCTGCAGAAACCGTACGGCAGCGGAAAGGGGACCGACAGCAGGAACGCGGTCCTGCCATCGGCCCCCCACATCTTCTTCACAGCGCCCGCCCGTTACCGGCGGTAGCGACCGGGACGCTTGTTCGGGAGCTCGCTCAGATGCCCGCGAAAGCACCCTCGATGATGTCCAGGCCCTCGTTCAGCAGGTCCTCGCCGATGACGATCGGCGGCAGGAAGCGGAGCACGTTGCCGTAGGTGCCGCAGGTGAGGACGATCAGGCCCTCGGCGTGACAGGCCTTGGCCAGCGCGGCGGCGGCCTCCGGGTTCGGGGTCTTGGACTCCGGGTCCTTGACCAGCTCGATGGCGATCATGGCGCCGCGGCCGCGGATGTCACCGATGATCTCGTACTTCTCCTGCATCGCGGTCAGACGCGACTTCATGAGGGACTCGATCTTCTTCGCCTTGGCGTTGAGGTCGAGCTCCTTCATGGTCTCGATGGAGCCGAGCGCACCGGCGCAGGCAACCGGGTTACCGCCGTACGTGCCGCCCAGGCCGCCCGGGTGCGCGGCGTCCATGATCTCGGCGCGGCCGGTCACGGCGGCGAGCGGCAGACCGCCGGCGATGCCCTTGGCGGTGGTGATCAGGTCGGGGACGATGCCCTCGTCCTCGCAGGCGAACCACTGGCCGGTGCGGCAGAAGCCGGACTGGATCTCGTCCGCGACGAAGACGATGCCGTTGTCGTTGGCGAACTTCACGATCGCCGGCAGGAAGCCCTTGGCCGGCTCGATGAAGCCGCCCTCGCCGAGGACCGGCTCGATGATGATCGCGGCGACGTTCTCGGCGCCGATCTGCTTGGTGATCTGGTCGATCGCCTGGGCGGCGGCCTCGGGGCCGCAGTTCTCGGCGCCGGTGGGCCAGCGGTAGCCGTAGGCGACCGGGACGCGGTAGACCTCGGGGGCGAACGGGCCGAAGCCGTGCTTGTACGGCATGTTCTTCGCCGTCAGCGCCATGGTGAGGTTGGTGCGGCCGTGGTAGCCGTGGTCGAAGACCACGACGGCCTGGCGCTTGGTGTACGCACGGGCGATCTTGACGGCGTTCTCGACGGCCTCGGCACCGGAGTTGAACAGGGCCGACTTCTTGGCGTGGTCACCCGGGGTCAGCTCGGCCAGCGCCTCGCAGACCTCCACGTAACCCTCGTAGGGGGTGACCATGAAACAGGTGTGGGTGAAGTCGGCGAGCTGCGCGGTGGCGCGGCGCACGACGGCCTCGGCGGAGCCGCCGACCGAGGTCACGGCGATGCCGGAGCCGAAGTCGATCAGACGGTTGCCGTCGACGTCCTCGAGGATGCCGCCGTCCAGGCGCTTCGTGAAGACGGGGAGCACGGAGCCCACGCCGCCGGCCACCGCGTCGAGACGGCGGGCCTGCAGCTCCTGCGACTTGGGGCCGGGGATCGCGGTGACGAGCTTGCGCTCCTGCGGAACAGCAGTCATGGAGGGCTCCTGGGGGTGTTTTCGGACGCACTTGTGTCTTTGTCCGCAGGCTAGGCCCGGGGAAGGGGGTACGGCATGCTCCGTTCGGGAGTGGTCCGTGCGTGTTCTTGTCCGTGACGGCCATAGGAAGGACGGCGTGCCGTGTCCTGCGCACGGGCCGCGACACCGGCCGGTACCGGCCCGGATCCGCCGCCGGGCAACTACATTGAGCGACGCAGCGCAGGCACGGCAGGGGGGCAGGGGCATGGACACCGACGGCACGCCGCACGGCACCGGCGAGGGGCGGTCGCCGCACGGCGGACACGTTCCGCCGCACACCGCGAGCGTTCCGCCGCCCGCCGGACAGGTACCGCGGCCCGCCGGCCCGCCGGCCCCCGCAGCGACGCCTGCCACCGCAGCGACGCCGGCCCCGTCCGCGGCTGCCCCTGCCCCGTCCGCGGTTCCTGCCCCGTCCGCGGCTGCCCCTGCGCCGTCCGCGGCCCCCGCGGCGCCGCCGGCACCGCGGCCCGCGGCCCCCGTACCGCCGTCCGCACCCCCCGGGCCGCCGCCCAAGCCCGCCCACGCCCCCGGCGCCGGCCCGTCCCTCGCCGACTGGCTGCGCACCCCCCGCGTCTCCGACGGGCCGGGCGTGTGGGCGTACGGGCACGTGCCCCGCGCCGCCGAGGAGCCGGAGCGGACCCCGACCCGCCAGCTCGTCAGCGGGGCCCTGATCGCCCTGCTCGCCGGGCTGCTGCTGTGGTCCCTGCTCTGGAACGGCTACCTGGGCGGCTTCTGGCTCTGGCCGCTCTACATGTTCACGCCCGACTCCTGGGCCGGGACGATGCCCGCCGTCGTCGCCGCGTACACCTGGTACACCGTCGTCGGCCTCACCCTCGCCGTCGGCTTCGGCCGCCTCGGCCGCTGGCCCGAGCTGGCCCGCCGCGTCCTCGGCAGCCGCGCCCTCAGGGCCGCGCAGGCCGTGCACGCCGCCCCCGAACGCCCCGAAGCCGGCGGCCCCGACGACCCCGCCGGCTGGCCCCAGCTGCGGCGGGCCGGGCTCGCCGACCTCGCCGAGCGGCTCGGCGAGGAGGCCGCCTCCGGCCGGATGAACGACGTGGACTGCACCCGGATCCGGCGCGCCTGGGAATCCGTACGGGCCGACCCCTCGCGCGCGGTGGCCTTCGCCGGGGCCGTGCGGGACGAGGGCGCCGCCGCCTGCCTGCACCCCTCCGGCGCCCGCGACCTGCCCGTCCGAGCCGCCCGGCACGACCTGCTGGCCCGGCAGGTGCTGCTCGGCACCGTCGACCCCGGTGACCGCAACCCGTACGCCCGCCGCGGCACCCGCCTCGCCCTCGACCCCTCCGTGCTCGGCACCTCGCTGCTCGCCGTCGGCCCCTCCGGCGCGGGCAAGACCGACCGGCTCGTGCGGCCCGTCGTCGAATCGCTCGCCCTCCAGGCGCTCGCCGGGCAGGCCGCCGTCATCGCGGTCGCCTCGGCCGGCACCCGGCTCGGCCCCGACGACGGCTTCGACGTCGTGGTCCGCGTCGGCGACCCCGATTCCGTCTACGACCTCGACCTCTACGGCGGCACCACCGACCCCGACGAGGCGGCCACCCTGCTCGCCGAGGCCTTCGTCGGTGACGTCCCCGGCCTGGAGGTGCGCCGCGCCGCGACCGCCCTCGCCCAGCTCCTCGGCCCCTTCCGGGCCGCGTACGGCCGCTTCCCCGCCGTGCCGGAACTGCGCGAGCTCCTCGACCTGGTGCCCGCCCCCCTCGACGCGCTGCGCGCCGACCTCGCCGCAGCCGGGCAGCACGTCATGCTCCGCGAACTCGACGCCCGCGACCGGCAGCACGGCTCCCACGGCGACCCCGGACCGGCCCTCGCCGACCGGGTGGCCCTGCTGGACCGGCCCGCGTTCGCCGGCTTCTTCGACACCACCGGCCACGGGCGCCCCTTCTCCCTGCGCACCCTGGAACACCCGCTCCGGGTCCGCATCGACCTGCCCGAGCGCGGGCACGCCGACGCCTCCCGCATCCTGGCCCGGCTGCTCCTCGCGCAGTTCAACGCCTCCGCCGCCGCCCGCACCGACCGGTCCCTGTTCGCCTTCCTCGCCTTCGACGACGCCTCGCACACCCTCACCCCGCAGACCGTCCGCGGCCTCCAGCGGCTGCGCTCGGCCAACGCGGGCGTCCTGCTCACCCTGCGCACCCTGGACGACGTGCCCGAGGAGCTGCGCACCCCGCTGCTCGGTGCGGTCGGTTGCCGGATGGCCTTCTCCGGCGTCACCACCTGGGACGGCAAGCGCTTCGCGGAGGCCTGGGGCACCGAGTGGGTGGAGACCCGCGACGTCACCCACCGCACCGTCTTCGCCGACCAGCCCTTGACCCGGGCCGTGCACGCCTTCCGCAAGCTCGTCACCGGCAAGGCGGTCACCACGGACGCGGTGACCGTACGGCAGGTGGAGCGCGAGCGCTGGTCCGCCTCCGACCTGGCGCACGCCGTACCGCCGGGGCACGCGGTGCTCTCGCTGACCTCCGTGCGCGGGGAGCGGGCGGCCCCGCTGCTGGTCCGGCTGGCCGGGACCGGCTGAGCGGAACCGTACGGGCTGGCAGAATCGAGGAGAGCCGTTCGTACGACACGGCGAAATCACCTGCTGTCCTCGCCGTCCTCGCTCCCGTTAAGGCCCCTGGTACCCGATGCCGCTCACCCTCGCCTCACTCGTCCAGCACTCGGCGCTCAAGCTCAGCGTCCGGGCGGGGGAGGGCCGCCTGGACACCCCGGTGCGCTGGGCCCACGTCAGCGAGCTCGCCGACCCCGTCCCCTACATGGAGGGCGGGGAACTCCTCCTGATCACCGCGATGAAGCTGGACGCCGAGGACCCGCAGGAGATGCGCCGCTACGTCCGCCGCCTCGCCGCGGCCGGCGTCGTCGGCATCGGCTTCGCCGTCGGCGTGAACTACGAGGAGATCCCGCAGGCACTCGTCGACGCCGCCCGCGCCGAGGACCTCCCGCTGCTGGAGGTGCCGCGCCGGACGCCGTTCCTCGCCATCAGCAAGGCCGTCTCCGCCGCCCTCGCGGCCGACCAGTACCGGGCCGTCACCGCCGGCTTCGAGGCACAGCGCGACCTGACCCGGGCCGCCCTCGCCTCCGACGGGCCGGCCGAGCTGCTGTCCCGGCTGGCCGCGCACGTGCACGGCTGGGCCGCCCTCTACGACACCGCCGGCGTGGTGGTCGCAGCCGCCCCGGACTGGGCTGCGCGCCGGGCCGCCCGGCTCACCCCGGACGTGGAGCGGCTGCGCGAGCGCCCGGCACCGGCCAGCGCCGTCGTCGGCGGCGCCGAGGACCGCGTCGAGCTCCAGTCGCTGGGCACGGGCCGGCGGGCCCGCGGAGCCCTGGCGGTGGGTACCGGCGCGCCCCTGGGCACCGCCGAGCGGTACGCCGTCCACTCCGCGGTGGCTCTGCTCACCCTCACCACCGAGCGGTCGCGGTCGCTGCACGACGCCGAGTCCCGGTTGGGGGCGGCGGTGCTGCGGATGCTGCTGGCCGGGGAGGCCGAGCACGCGCGGACCGTGGCCGAGGACCTGTACGGGGGGCTGCTGGAGGCGCCGTTCCGGCTGATCGTGGCCGAGCCGGCACTGCCGGGTACCGCGCAGCCCCAGGGGCTGGCGCTGCTGGCCGACACCATGGAATCGGCTGCCGCCCGTACCGGGGAGGCACTGCTGGTCGTGCCCGAGCCGGAACGACTGCTGGTGCTGGCCGCCGACGGCGGCGCGGCGGTCCAGGCCTGCGCCGACCACGCCGAGGCCCTCGAATCGCGGCGCGGCCGCGAGGCCACCGGCCCCGAACCCGACGAGCTGGTGGTCGGGATGTCCGGCCCCGCCGACCCGTCGGGCGTGGCCGCCGCGCACAAGCAGGCCGACCAGGCCCTGGCCGTGGCCCGGCGGCGGGGCCGTCCGATGGTGGAGCACGAGGACCTCGCGGCCGGCTCGGTGCTGCCGCTGCTCGCGGACGAGGCCGTACGCGCCTTCGCGGAGGGCACCCTGCGGGCGCTGCGCGAGCACGACGAGAAGGGTCGCGGCGACCTGGTCGCCTCGCTGCACGCCTGGCTCTCGCGGCACGGCCAGTGGGACGCGGCGGCGGCCGACCTCGGCGTGCACCGGCACACCCTGCGCTACCGGATGCGGAGGGTCGAGGAGATCCTCGGCCGGTCCCTGGACGACCCGGACGTCCGCATGGAGCTGTGGCTCGCCCTCAAGACGGGCTCCGCCGCCCCTTGAGCGGTCCGACCGCCCGCCGGGAGCGGGCGGCACGCGGCCCCCGTCCCGGAAAACCGACAAAGCGGCGTGGCCCGGCCCTCACGTACTCCACGGCGGACAAGCCGCGAACCGGGCCCGGAGTCCTACGGTGGTGTCGACAAGGACCCGCACACACTACGAAGGGCCGGGATTCGCATGACCTCCACCCACGCCTTCTGGCTCGCCGGCCGCCTGGCCACCGGCGAGGACAGCTTCGACGTCCACAACCCGTGGGACGGCCGTCTCGTCGGTACCGTCAGCGTGCCGACCGACGCCCAGGTCGAAGAGGCAGTGGCCGCGGCGTACGCCGTGACGGCGGAGTTCTCCGCGACCCCCGCCCACGTCCGGGCCGCCGCCCTGGACCACGTGTCCAAGCGGCTCGTGGAGCGCACCGAGGAGATCGCCCAGCTGATCTCCGCCGAGAACGGCAAGCCCATCAAGTGGGCCCGCGGCGAGGTCGGCCGTGCGGTGTCCGTGTTCCGCTTCGCCGCCGAGGAGGCCCGCCGCTTCAACGGTGGAGAGGCCCAGCGCCTGGACACCGACGCCGGCGGTGTCGGCCGTCTCGCCCTGACCCGCCGCTTCGTCAAGGGCCCGGTCCTCGGCATCGCGCCGTTCAACTTCCCGCTGAACCTGTGCGCGCACAAGGTCGCCCCGGCCATCGCCGTTGGCGCGCCGATCATCCTCAAGCCGGCCCCGGCCACCCCGCTCTCCGGCCTGATCCTCGGCGAGCTGCTCGCCGAGACCGACCTCCCGGCCGGCTCCTGGTCGGTCCTCCCGGTCGCCAACGAGAAGATGCCGGCCCTGGTCCAGGACGACCGCCTGCCCGTCATCTCCTTCACCGGCTCCGACAAGGTCGGCTACGCCATCCAGCAGTCGGTGCCGCACAAGCACTGCACCCTGGAGCTCGGCGGCAACGCGGCCGCCGTCGTCCTGGACGACTGGTCCTCCGAGGCCGACCTCGACTGGGCCGCGACCCGCATCGCGACCTTCTCCAACTACCAGGCCGGCCAGTCCTGCATCTCCGTGCAGCGCGTGATCGCCGTCGACTCCGTCTACGACCGCCTCGTCGAGAAGGTCGTCGCCAAGGTCCGGGCCCAGGTCACCGGCGACCCGTCCGACGACGCCACCGACGTCGGCCCGCTCGTCTCCGAGGACGCCGCCAAGCGCGTCGAGTCCTGGGTCGACGAGGCCGTCTCCGCCGGCGCCAAGCTGCTCACCGGCGGCAAGCGCGAGGGAGCCTCGTACGAGCCGACCGTCCTCGCGGACCTGCCCGAGGGCGTCACCCTCGCCTGCGAGGAGGTCTTCGGCCCGGTCCTCACGCTGCACAAGGTGGAGGACACGGACGGGGCCTTCGCCAAGGTCAACGACTCCAAGTTCGGCCTGCAGACCGGCGTCTTCACCCACGACGTCCAGACCGCCTTCCGCGCCCACCGCGAGCTGGAGGTCGGCGGCGTGATCATCGGCGACGCCCCGTCCTACCGCGCCGACCAGATGCCCTACGGCGGCGTCAAGCAGTCGGGTGTCGGGCGCGAGGGCGTCCGCTACGCGATGGACGACTACACGTACGAGCGGGTCCTGGTCCTGACCGGCCTGAACATCTGATTCCGTACGTCCACCGACCGACGGCCGGAGCCCACTGTGCGGGGGCTCCGGCCGTTGTTCTGCATGCCCGGCCATGAGCTGCGGGAAGCGTCCGGGACGGGAGCCGGAGCGCTGGGGCGTGCGCGCCGGTGAGCCAGGCCGTTTTCCCCCACCCGGCCCACAGGGGCTTTTCCGAGCGGGCGAAACGGGTACGACTCCCAGGTAGCACCCGCTGGTAATCGACAGAAGAGTCCCCCAATCGGCGGCGAGGTGAGCCCCCTCATGTCGGCAACACAGCCCGCACAGCCCAAGGTGACCGAGCGCGACGCACGACAAGTCGCGGAGGCAGCTAGGGAACAGGACTGGCACAAACCCAGCTTCGCCAAGGAACTCTTCCTCGGCAGGTTCCGCCTCGACCTGATCCATCCGCACCCGCAGCCCGCCGACGAGGACGTCCGGCGCGGCGAGGCCTTCCTGGCCCGGCTCCGGGCGTTCTGCGAGACCGCCATCGACGGCCCCCGCATCGAGCGGGAGGCGCGGATCCCCGACGAGACCGTGCGCGGGCTCAAGGAGCTCGGCGCCCTCGGCATGAAGATCGACCCCAAGTACGGGGGCCTCGGCCTGACGCAGGTGTACTACAACAAGGCGCTGGCCCTGGTCGGCTCGGTCAGCCCCGCCATCGGGGCCCTGCTCTCCGCCCACCAGTCGATCGGCGTCCCGCAGCCGCTGAAGATGTTCGGCACCCAGGAGCAGAAGGAAACCTTCCTGCCGCGCTGCGCCACCACCGCCATCAGCGCCTTCCTGCTCACCGAACCGGACGTCGGCTCCGACCCGGCCCGGCTGGCCACCACCGCCGTCCCCGACGGCGACGACGCGTACGTCCTCGACGGCGTGAAGCTGTGGACCACCAACGGTGTCGTCGCGGACCTGCTCGTGGTCATGGCCCGGGTACCCGCCTCGGAGAACCACCGCGGCGGAATCACCGCCTTCGTCGTCGAGGCCGACTCGCCCGGCATCACCGTCGAGCACCGCAACGCCTTCATGGGCCTGCGCGGCCTGGAGAACGGCGTCACCCGCTTCCACCGGGTCCGGGTCCCCGCCTCGCAGCGCATCGGCGCCGAGGGAGCCGGCCTGAAGATCGCGCTGACCACCCTCAACACGGGCCGGCTGTCCCTGCCCGCCATGTGCGTCGGCGCCGGCAAGTGGTGCCTGAAGATCGCCCGAGAGTGGGCCGGGGTCCGCGAGCAGTGGGGCCGCCCGGTCGCCCGCCACGAGGCCGTCGGCGCCAAGATCTCCTTCATCGCCGCCACCACCTTCGCGCTGGAGGCCGTAGTCGACCTCGCCTCCCAGATGGCCGACGAGGACCGCAACGACATCCGCATCGAGGCCGCCCTCGCCAAACTCTACGGCTCCGAGATGGCCTGGCTCATGGCCGACGAGCTGGTCCAGATCCGCGGCGGACGCGGCTTCGAGACGGCCGAGTCGCTCGCCGCCCGCGGCGAGCGCGCCGTCCCCGCCGAGCAGCTGCTGCGCGACCTGCGCATCAACCGGATCTTCGAGGGTTCCACCGAGATCATGCACCTGCTGATCGCCCGCGAGGCCGTCGACGCCCACCTGTCGGTCGCCGGCGACCTCATCGACCCCGACAAGGACCTCGGCGACAAGGCCAAGGCGGGCGCCCGTGCCGCCGGGTTCTACGCCCGCTGGCTGCCCAAGCTCGCCACCGGCGCCGGCCAGGTCCCCGGTAGCTACCGCGAGTTCCACCCTCCAGGCCATCCCGACCTCTCCGCCCATCTGCGCCATGTGGAGCGCAGCGCCCGCAAGCTCGCGCGGTCGACCTTCTACGCCATGTCCCGCTGGCAGGGCCGCATGGAGACCAAGCAGGGCTTCCTCGGCCGGATCGTCGACATCGGGGCCGAGCTCTTCGCGATGAGCGCGGCCTGCGTCCGCGCCGAGCACCTGCGCACCACCGGCGACCACGGCCGCGAGGCCTACCAGCTGGCCGACGCCTTCTGCCGGCAGTCCCGCATCCGGGTGGAGGAGCTCTTCGGGCGGCTCTGGAACAACACCGACGACCTCGACCGCAAGGTCGTCGCCTCGGTCCTCGGCGGCAGCTACACCTGGCTGGAGGAGGGCGTCCTCGACCCCTCCGGCGAGGGCCTGTGGATCGCCGACGCCGCCCCCGGCCCTTCGACCAGGGAAAATGTCCACCGCCCCTTCCGCTGACCTGCGATCATCGCCGGGCGCCGGTTGAGGCGTAGGGGCCGGCGACAGGGAATCGGATGCACGCACACACGGACAGGGAAAGCCGGAGGCTCGCCTGGTGCGTGGCGCTCCTACTGCGCCACGCACCGGACGCCGTCGTCGCCGACGTCCTCGGGCGGCTCGACGCCCCCACCCGCCGCTACCTGTGCCGCGACGAGTACCTCCCGGCCCCCGTCGTCACCCTGCTCCTGCGGGACGGCACCCCCGAGGACCGCGCCACCGTCGCCCGCAATCCGCACGTCCTCGGCCGCCCGCTGCCGGGCCTGCCCGGCCCCGCCCGGTACGCCGCCCGCCCCGGCCCCTCGCCCGCACTGCTGGCCACCGTCGGCGCCCAGCTGGGGCGGGCCCCGGAGCCCCCGCTGACCAGCGCCGAGGTGGTCGCCCTGCTGCGCCTGCACGGTCGCCGCCGTCCACGGGTCCCGCTCAGCATCCTGACCCTGGACCACGAGCTCGACCCCGCCCTGCTGCTGCGCGAGCACGCCCGCTCCCCGCTGCCGCCCGGCTCCACCGAGGCGCTGATCCTGGTCGGCGGCCTCGACCGGCAGACCTGCCTCGCCCTCCTCGACACCCGCGCGCAGGAGGCGTACGGGCCGGACTGGCACCGGCCGGCGGTCCGCGCCGTCCGCACCGGCATCCTGACCTTCGACGAGCTCGCGGCGGCCGTGGCACCGGCCCCCCGCACGCTGCTGCTCGGGCAGCTGCACGCCACCGCCAACCTGGGCTGGAACCTCGACGAACGCGCCGGCATGCGCGCCGCCCTGACCCGGGTGCTGCGCCCCGTGTTGGGCGACGACCCGCGACTGTGGGCCGAACTCGTCCGCCACGCACCCGGATTCCGGGGCACCCTGCCCGAGTTGGCGGCCGCGGTGGCCGCCGGGGCCGCGCCCCGGCCGAGCCCGGAGGGCGCGAGGGACACCCTCGGCCAGGCCGTCAAGGACCTCGGACGCCGCTCCCCGCAACCGGTCGTCGCCGGCGTCGACCGCGAGCTGGCCCTGGCCAGCCTCCGGGTCCCGAACGCCATGGGCGACGTGCGGGAGGACATCCGCTGGGTCCGCGGCTGTCTGGACCGCGGCCTGCTCACCGGAACCGACGTCATCCGGCACAAGGCGCCCGCGGCCTGGGCGCTGGACGAGGACCACTGGCTGGGCGACACCGACCACCCGGACCGGTACGACCGGCCCGGGGCCGTCCTCGCCGCCCGCGCCGAGGCCGACCGGCTGTGCGACGCCGCCCTCGGCACGGACCCCGACGCCTGGTGGGCCGCCGCCCGTGCCCTGCCCGACCACGTCGGGACCCTGCCCGAGCTGCTCGCCGACGTACTGCGCGGGGAGCCGGGTGGGGGCGGGTCCGAGCGCTCCTGAGTTGCCGCGACAATGGGGGGATGAGCGACAGTCCAGCCCCCCTCGCCGACCCGCACCTCCTCTTCGACGCCGCGGCCGGCCGCCGGGACATCGTCGTCCTCGGCTCCACCGGGTCCATCGGCACCCAGGCCATCGACCTGGCCCTGCGCAACCCGGACCGGTTCCGGGTGACGGCGCTGTCCGCCGCGGGCGGGCGCCCCGGGCTGCTGGCCGAGCAGGCCCGGCAGCTGCGGGTGGGCGCCGTGGCCGTGGCCCGTGAGGACGCCGTACCGGCCCTGAAAGAGGCGCTGAGCGCCGCCTACGGACCTTCCGAGCCGCTGCCCGAGATCCTGGCCGGGCCGGACGCCGCGACCGAGGTCGCCGCCTCCGCGTGCCACACCGTCCTCAACGGCATCACCGGCTCCATCGGCCTGGCACCCACCCTCGCCGCGCTCCGGGCGGGCCGGACGCTGGCGCTGGCCAACAAGGAGTCGCTGATCGTCGGCGGCCCGCTGGTCAAGGAGCTCGCGCAGCCGGGCCAGATCATCCCGGTCGACTCCGAGCACGCCGCCCTCTTCCAGGCCCTCGCCGCCGGCACCCGCGCGGACGTCCGCAAGCTCGTCGTCACCGCCTCCGGCGGCCCGTTCCGCGGCCGAACCCGCGCCGAGCTGGCGGCCGTCACCGTCGAGGACGCGCTCGCGCACCCCACCTGGGCGATGGGCCCGGTCATCACCGTCAACTCGGCGACCCTGGTCAACAAGGGGCTGGAGGTCATCGAGGCGCACCTGCTCTACGACATCCCGTTCGACCGCATCGAGGTCGTCGTCCACCCCCAGTCCTACGTCCACTCGATGGTGGAGTTCTCCGACGGCTCCACCCTTGCCCAGGCCACCCCGCCGGACATGCGCGGGCCCATCGCGATCGGCCTCGGCTGGCCGCAGCGGGTCCCGGACGCTGCCCCCGCCTTCGACTGGACCAAGGCGTCGACCTGGGAGTTCTTCCCGCTCGACACGGAGGCCTTCCCGGCCGTGGACCTGGCCCGGCACGTGGGCACGCTCGGCTCCACCGCCCCCGCCGTCTTCAATGCGGCGAACGAGGAGTGCGTGGACGCCTTCCTGGCCGGTCGGCTGCCGTTCACAGCAATCATGGATACGGTCTCTGCCGTGGTCGATGAGCACGGGACGCCGGACACGGGAACTTCCCTCACCGTGGAGGACGTCCTCGAAGCGGAGACCTGGGCCAGGGCCCGGGCACGGGAGATGGCGGCGCAGGCCGCCCTGGAGGCGCGCGCATGACAGCACTCATGACGGTGCTCGGCATACTCATCTTCGTATGCGGGCTGCTCGTCTCCATCGCCTGGCACGAGCTCGGCCACCTCTCCACGGCCAAGCTCTTCGGCATCCGGGTGCCCCAGTACATGGTCGGCTTCGGCCCGACCATCTGGTCGCGGCACAAGGGCGAGACGGAGTACGGGATCAAGGCCATCCCGATGGGCGGCTACATCCGCATGATCGGGATGTTCCCGCCCGGTGACGACGGCAAGGTCACCGCCCGGTCGACCTCCCCGTTCCGCTCGATGATCGAGGACGCCCGCTCGGCGGCGTACGAGGAGCTCCAGCCGGGCGACGAGACGCGCCTGTTCTACACGCGCAAGCCGTGGAAGCGCGTCATCGTGATGTTCGCCGGCCCGTTCATGAACCTGGTGCTGGCGCTCGCGGTCTTCTTCGGCGTCTGGATGACCTTCGGCGTCAACCAGACCACCACGAAGGTCGCCAGCGTCTCGCCGTGCGTCATCCAGCAGAGCGAGAAGCGGGAGGTCTGCAAGGACGGCGACCCCGTCGCCCCGGCCAAGGCCGCCGGCCTGCGCGCGGACGACCGGATCGTCGCCTTCAACGGCCGCGCCGTCGAAGACTGGTCCACCCTCCAGAAGCGCATCCGCGACACCGTCGGCCCCGCCACCGTCACCGTCGAGCGGGACGGGCAGCGCCTGACCCTGCCCGTGACGCTCATCGAGAACCGGGTCGCCAAGACCGACGGCCACGGCGGCTACGTCAAGGGCCAGTACGTCACGGCCGGCTGGCTCGGCTTCAGCCCGAAGACCGAGACCACCGCGCTGACCTTCGCCCAGTCCGTCAGCCACATGGGCGAGGAGGTCGACCGGAGCCTCGAAGGGCTGCTCCAGCTGCCCGCCAAGGTCCCCGGGCTGTGGAACGCCGCCTTCGACGGCGCCGAACGCGAACCCGACTCTCCGATGGGCATCGTCGGCGCCGCCCGGATCAGCGGGGAGATCGCCACCCTGGACATCCCGGCCACGGACCGGCTGGTGTTCTTCCTCCAGCTCGTCGGCTACTTCAACCTCTCCCTGTTCCTGTTCAACATGCTCCCACTGCTGCCGCTGGACGGCGGCCACATCGCGGGCGCCCTGTGGGAGTCGGTGCGGCGCACGGTGGCCAAGGTGTTCCGCCGGCCCGACCCCGGCCCGTTCGACGTGGCGAAGCTGATGCCCGCCGCGTACGTGGTGGCCGGCGTGTTCGTCTGCTTCACGTTGCTCGTCCTCGTGGCCGACGTGGTGAACCCGATCAAGATCACCTGATTCGACCGCATGCGCGCCCCAGGGGCTCGGGCCGGGCACGTACCGTGCCCGGCCCACTGCGTACGGGTGTCCGGGCCCCCTCGGATGCAAGGGCCGCGCCGTCGTTGGCGTAACCTCGAAGCCGGAGCCCGCCGATCTCGGGACCTCGATCCACACCTTGGGGTTGCACAGCAGATGACTGCCATCTCTCTCGGAATGCCGTCCGTGCCGACGAAGCTTGCCGACCGCAGGGTCAGCCGCAAGATCCAGGTCGGCTCGGTGGCCGTCGGTGGCGACGCACCCGTGTCGGTGCAGTCCATGACCACCACCCGCACGTCCGACATCGGCGCGACGCTCCAGCAGATCGCGGAGCTCACCGCATCCGGCTGCGAGATCGTCCGCGTGGCCTGCCCGACCCAGGACGACGCCGACGCCCTGGCCGTCATCGCGAAGAAGTCGCAGATCCCCGTGATCGCCGACATCCACTTCCAGCCCAAGTACGTGTTCGCCGCGATCGACGCCGGCTGCGCCGCCGTCCGCGTGAACCCGGGCAACATCAAGCAGTTCGACGACAAGGTCAAGGAGATCGCGAAGGCCGCCGGCGACGCCGGCACCCCGATCCGCATCGGCGTCAACGCAGGCTCCCTCGACCGCCGCCTGCTCCAGAAGTACGGCAAGGCCACCCCCGAGGCGCTGGTCGAGTCCGCGCTGTGGGAGGCCTCCCTCTTCGAGGAGCACGGCTTCCGCGACATCAAGATCTCGGTCAAGCACAACGACCCGGTCGTGATGGTCAACGCCTACCGCCTGCTCGCCGCCCAGTGCGACTACCCGCTGCACCTCGGCGTCACCGAGGCCGGCCCCGCCTTCCAGGGCACCATCAAGTCCGCCGTCGCCTTCGGCGCCCTGCTCTCCGAGGGCATCGGCGACACCATCCGCGTCTCCCTCTCGGCCCCGCCGGTCGAGGAGGTCAAGGTCGGTCGCCAGATCCTGGAGTCGCTGAACCTCAAGCCGCGCCGCCTGGAGATCGTCTCCTGCCCGTCCTGCGGCCGCGCCCAGGTCGACGTCTACAAGCTCGCCGAGGAGGTCACCGCCGGCCTCACCGGCATGGAGGTCCCGCTGCGCGTCGCGGTCATGGGCTGCGTCGTCAACGGCCCCGGCGAGGCCCGCGAGGCCGACCTCGGCGTCGCCTCCGGCAACGGCAAGGGCCAGATCTTCGTCAAGGGCGAGGTCATCAAGACCGTCCCCGAGTCGAAGATCGTGGAGACCCTCATCGAAGAGGCGATGAAGATCGCCGAGCAGATGGAGAAGGACGGCGTCGCCTCCGGCGAGCCCACCGTCGCCATCGGCGTCTGAACCCCCGCGGACACCCGCACCCACCGGCCCCGGCCCCGGCCCCGTTCCCGCAGCTCGCGGGCGGGGCCGCGCCCTTTTCGTGACCCGTGCGACCAGGCATTCCCCCTGCCCGGCGGGTACAGTTCGACAGATCAGCAGCCCTGTAGGTGAGGCCCCAGTGTTGACGCAGACCACCACGCGGGTCCTTGAGCCCAGCGATCTCGACGCCGCGCTCGCCATCCTGGATCGCGAGCCGGTCGAGAACGCCTTCGTCACCTCCCGGGTCCAGGTCGCCGGACTCGACCCCTGGCGGCTCGGGGGCGAGATGTGGGGCTACTACGCGGGCGGCGAGCTGCGCTCCCTGTGCTACGCGGGCGCCAACCTCGTCCCCGTCTGCGCCGGCCCCGACGCCGTGCGGGCCTTCGCCGACCGTGCCCGGCGCACCGGCCGCCGCTGCTCCTCCATCGTCGGCCCCTCCGAGGCCACCGGGCTGCTCTGGCGGCTCCTGGAGCCCAGCTGGGGCCCGGCCCGCGACGTCCGGTCCCACCAGCCGCTCATGGTCACCGAGCAGCCGTCCGCCGCCGTACGTCCCGACCCCCTCGTCCGCCGCATCCGCAAGGACGAGATGGACCTGATCATGCCCGCCTGCGTGGCCATGTTCACCGAGGAGGTCGGCGTCTCGCCGCTGGCCGGCGACGGCGGCCTCCTGTACCAGGCCCGGGTCGCCGAGCTGGTCGGTTCCGGCCGCTCCTTCGCCCGCGTCGAGAACGGCAAGGTCGTCTTCAAGGCGGAGATCGGCGCGGCCACCGCCTCCGCCTGCCAGATCCAGGGCGTGTGGGTGGCCCCCGAATTCCGCGGCCGCGGCCACTCCGAGACCGGCATGGCCGCCGTCGTCGACTTCGCCCTGCGCGACGTCGCACCCGTGGTCAGCCTGTACGTCAACGACTTCAACGCCGCCGCGCGGGCGGCGTACCGGCGCGTCGGCTTCCGCGAGGTCGGCGCGTTCATGAGCGTACTGTTCTAGCCGTTCGGTGCGGCCGCCGGTCCCCGCGCCGCCGCCGCACCCGGCGGACCCGGCCGCGGAACGGCCGCGCCGGGCCCGGACACGGTCGGCGGGAACTCCCCCCGGCATCCGTCCGGGCATACCGGCGGGCCGGGACCGCCGAGTAAGGTCACCGCATGCTGCCTACCCCCGAGGGCGACGTCCCCGCCCGGCCCGCAGGACTGAGCATCGGCCCCCTCGACCTCGCCGCGCGCGTCGACGAGGCCCTGCGCGTGCAGGCCGTGGCCTTCGGGCTCAGCGAGGAGGAGGTCGGCATCCGGCGCTACATCGTCCAGCGCCACATGACCTGCCCCGGGGCCCGGGCCCTCGGCGCGTTCACCGACGACGGGGCCCTCGCCGGATTCGTCTACGGGATGCCGAACGACCGCGCCTACTGGTGGTCCTCGATCGTCGAGCCGTACCTGCGGGCCGAGGGCCACGACGGCTGGCTCGACGACGCCTTCGTCATCACCGAGCTGCACGTCCACCCCGGCTTCCAGGGCCGCGGCGTCGGCCGCACCCTCATCACCCGCATCACCGACTCCGCCGCGGAGCCCCGCTCGATCCTCTCCGCCATCGACGCCGAGAGCCCGGCCCGGCGGCTCTACCACGCCCTCGGCTACACCGACCTCGCCCGCCAGGTGCACTTCCCGAGCGCGAGCCTGCCGTACGCCGTCATGGGCGCCCCGCTGCCGCTGCGCAGGCCCTGAATTGGTTTCGGGACGCCCGCGGTGCCCCGGTAGCCTCCCGACATGGCAAAGCAACCCGTGCAGCGCATGTCCCGCCTCATGGCCAGGACCCTCCGAGAGGACCCGGCCGACGCCGAGACCCTCAGCCACCGCCTCCTCGTCCGCGCCGGATACGTCCGCCGCAGCTCGGCCGGGGTGTGGACCTGGCTGCCGCTCGGCAAGCGGGTCCTGGACAACGTCTCGCGCATCGTCCGGGAGGAGATGGACGCGATCGGCGCCCAGGAGGTGCTGCTCCCGGCACTGCTGCCGAAGGAGCCGTACGAGGTCAGCGGGCGCTGGTCGGAGTACGGCGACCTGCTGTTCCGGCTCAGGGACCGCAAGGGCGCGGAGTACCTGCTCGGACCCACCCACGAGGAGATCTTCACCCTCGTCGTGAAGGACCAGTGCACGTCCTACAAGGACCTGCCGGTGATGCTCTACCAGATCCAGACCAAGTACCGCGACGAGGCCCGGCCCCGCTCCGGCGTGCTGCGCGGCCGCGAGTTCCAGATGAAGGACTCGTACTCCTTCGACGTCAGCGACGAGGGCCTGGCCGAGTCCTACGCCCTCCACCGGGCCGCGTACCAGCGGATCTTCACCCGCCTCGGCCTCGACCACCGGATCGTCTCCGCGGTGTCGGGAGCGATGGGCGGCTCCGCGTCGGAGGAGTTCCTGGCCCCCGCGGCGGCCGGCGAGGACACCTTCGTCGACTGTCCCGCCTGCGACTACGCGGCCAACACGGAGGCGGTCACCTTCGTCCCGGACCCGGCGGCTGCGGAAGCGGGCGCCGGGCACCCCGCCCTGGAGGAGATCCCCACCCCCGACACCCCGACGATCGAGACGCTCGCCGCCCACCTCGGCGTCCCCGCGTCGGCCACGCTGAAGAACCTGCTGGTGAAGGTGGACGGCGAGATCACGGCCGTCGGCGTGCCCGGGGACCGGGAGGTCGACCTCGGCAAGCTGGGCGAGCACCTCGCCCCGGCGGTCGTGGAGTTGGTGACGGCCGAGGACTTCGTCGACCGTCCCGAACTGGTCCGCGGCTACGTGGGCCCGCAGGGCCTCGACAAGGTCCCCTACATCGCCGACCCCCGTGTCGCGCCCGGCACTTCATGGGTGACGGGCGCCAACAAGCCCGACACGCACGCCCGGAACGTGGTCTGCGGCCGCGACTTCGAGGTGGACCGCTACCTCGACGTGGTCGTCGTGGAGCCCGGCGACCCCTGCCCGCAGTGCGGGGCCGGACTGCGGCTCGACCGCGCCATCGAGGTCGGCCACATCTTCCAGCTGGGCCGCAAGTACGCGGACGCCTTCGGGCTGGACGTGCTCGGCCGCGAGGGCAAGCCGGTGCGGGTCACGATGGGCAGCTACGGCATCGGCGTCTCACGGGCCGTGGCGGCGCTGGCCGAGCAGACCGCCGACGAACGGGGCCTGGCCTGGCCGGCCGAGGTGGCCCCCGCGGACGTCCACGTCGTGGCGGCGGGCAAGGCCGCCCAGCTGGCGCTCGCCGAAACGGCGGCCTCGGCGCTGGCGGAGTCCGGGCTGCGGGTCCTGCTGGACGACCGGGCGGGCCTCTCGCCCGGCGTGAAGCTCACCGACGCGGAGCTGATCGGCGTGCCGTGGATCCTGGTGGCGGGCCGCAGGTCCGCCGAGTCCGTGGTCGAACTCCAGCACCGCGCCAGCGGTGCCCGGGAGGAACTCCCCCTGGACGAGGCCCTGAACCGCCTCCGCGGAACCAGCTGATCCGTCCGGCCGGCCCGGCCCTCAAGGCCGGCCCTCAGGCCCGGCCCTCAGGCCCGGTCGCGATCGGTGTCGGCCGGGACCAGGGGGCCGGAGCCGCCCTCGACGGCGGTGGACGGCGTTCCGGCGTCCACCGCCGGCGGAGCCGCCGCGGCGTCCACCGGGGGCGGTGCCGGAGCGGCGGACCCGGCCCCGGCGCCGTACTCGACGACGGCCTCGTACCCGGCCCGGGCCTCCGCATCGGCCCCGGCCTGGGCGGGCGCCCCGGCCTGCGCATCGGCCCCGGTCGCCGGCGGTCGGGGTCCCGCGGCCGGGCGGGGCGGGGCCTCGGTGTCGGGCGTGGTCGGGGTCGCGCGCTCCAGGAAGCGCAGCAGCTCCACCGGGAACGGCAGCACCAGCGTGGAGTTCTTCTCCGCGGCCACCGCCACCACCGTCTGCAGCAGCCGCAGCTGGAGCGCCGCCGGCTGGTCCGACATCACCGCAGCCGCCTCGGCCAGCTTCTTCGACGCCTGCAACTCCGCGTCCGCGTTGATCACCCGCGCCCGGCGCTCGCGGTCGGCCTCCGCCTGCCGCGCCATCGACCGCTTCATCGTCTCCGGCAGCGAGACGTCCTTGATCTCGACCCGGTCGATCTGCACGCCCCACCCGACGGCAGGGCTGTCGATCATCAGCTCCAGGCCCTGGTTCAGCATTTCCCGGTTCGACAGCAGGTCGTCCAGGTCCGACTTGCCGATGATCGACCGCAGCGAGGTCTGCGCCATCTGCGAGACCGCGAAGCGGTAGTCCTCCACCTCGATGATCGCGCTCGCCGGGTCCACGACCTTGAAGTACACGACCGCGTCGACCCGCACCGTGACGTTGTCCCGGGTGATGCCCTCCTGTGCGGGCACCGGCATCGTCACGATCTGCATGTTCACCTTGTGCAGCCGGTCGACGAGCGGCACCACCATCGTGAACCCCGGGCGCCGGATGCCCTGCCGCAGCCGACCGAAGCGGAGGACCACGCCCCGCTCGTACTGCCTCACGATCCGTGCGGCGGCACCCGCGTACACCACGATCGCCAGACCCGCCGCGACACCCGCTGCAAGCAGTTCCTGGACCATGACGGCCTCCTGCCGGGCATACGTTCTACCTACCGTATGCCCTACAGCCAGGCGGCAAACTCCAGCAGCATCTCCGCATCCCGGCGCCGCCCGGCGGCCAGCGCGCGGTTGCCCGACTCCACCGCCCGGAACAGCGTCCAGCCCCGCAGCCGCTCCCGGTCCACCTCCAGGCCGTCGGCCAGCTTGTTCACCCGGCGGCGGGCGCCCGCAGCACCCGCCGAGGAGGCGACCAGGTCCTCCAGCCGGTCCCGGACCAGCCGGGCCAGGTCGTACGCCCGCTCGCCGATCAGCGGCTCCGGACCCACCGTCAGCCACGGCGCCCGGTCGCCCGCGAGCACCTTGCCCTGCCGGAAGTTCCCGTGCAGCAGCAGCGCCTCGTCGGTCACGGCGGTCAGCTCCGCGCGGACCTCCAGTGCCGCAGACGCCAGCGCGGCGGCCTCCGGCGGAGCCTTGCGCAGCTCCTCGGCCTGCCGCGCGGTGCGCTGCGCGACCGTCTCGAAGGCGTGCCCGGCCGGCGGCTCCACCCACAGCCGGCGCAGCGTGCCGCAGGCCTCCAGCGTGGCCTTCGCCTCCGGCAGGGAACGCAGGGACACCTCGGGGTGCAGCCGCTCCAGCAGCAGCGCCCCGTCCTCGGCGCTCTGCCGGGTGTCGAGGACGCGTACGGCCCCGAACCCGCCCCAGTGCGCCAGCGCGGCCAGCTCCAGGTCGGGCCGGGCCTGCGGGGGAGCGAGCTTCAGCGCGGCAGGGCTGCCGTCGGCGTACCGGACCAGGACGACGAGGCTGCTGCGACCGCCGGGGGCCTGGACCCGCAGCGCCTGTACCGCACGTCGGGCCAGCGCCGCTTCGGTGAGCCGGGGCAACTGCTCCAGCCAGTCCGCGTTCCCGGCCGGATCCGGCGTCTCGCCGAGCGCCCGTACGAGCCGCTGCGGCGGTTCGAAAGCCATGCGTGCGTGATCCCTTTCAGCTCGACCGGGCCCGTGCGCGTGATCAGCGCCTTTCCGTGAGCCCAGGGAAGGCTACGCCGACTCCGCGCCAGCGTGCCGCGCGCACGGCCGCAGCGCTCAGCGCATCGGCCGCCTCCCGGCGCAGCCGGCCGTCCGCGGCCCGCACCAGATCGGAGTACGCGCCCGCCACCCGGTCCTCGATCTCGGCGGCCAGCCGTTCGGTGTCGGCCGGGGTGCGCACCTCGTAGGGGAGCGCGTACGCCGGTTCCGCGGCCCGGGGCGCACCGCCGAGCTCGCGCACGGCACGCGCCAGCGCGTCCCGGCGCGCGACATGGGCGCCGTGCGCGTCGCGGGCCTCGGTCGCGCGGGCGGAGGCGGCCCGGGCGCCGATCACCCCGTAGCCGTAGACGGCCGCGTGCTCGGCGGCGAGGGCGGACTGCGCGGCCTCCAGGGCCCGGTTGGCGGGGGAGGGCTGGGGTGAGGGCTTCACGCAGTGGCTCCGGGGTTCGAGGTCAGCAGGTGGGCGTGGACGGCGCCGCAGGCGGCCACCGAGGCGAGCAGCCGGGCCAGCTCCCCGGGCGCCCCGCCCAGGGCGACGGTCCGGGCCTCGGCCAGGGTCCGCTCGGCGTCCGCCAGCGCGGCCAGCGCGTCCTCGGCCTTCGGCGGCACCGGCTCGGCGCTCGCGGCGGGCGTGCCGGCCGCCGCCGGGGCGGCGGACCCCTCGGCCGCCCCGGCCCCGGGGGTGACCGGGGCGGAGGGCGTGCCGGGGAAGGCCAGCGCCGCCGCGTGCGCGGCGACCGCCGAGCGCAGCGGGGCCAGCCGCCCGGCGAGGGCCGGATGGGCGGCGGAGGTGGCGTCGTAACGTTCCAGCAGTCGCTCGCTGTCTCGAACGCCCGACTCGCGCATACGCCGTTCGAGTGAAGCGCCGGCGGTGGCGGCGGATCCCGCGGTCCCGCCGGAACAGCCGGTGAGCAGTGCCGCGCCGGCTGCGCCGGCGGCACCGGCGAGCAGGCTCCTTCGCGAAGGCCTCAGGGGCAGGGTCCAGGGCACGGCGACGTCCTCGGGGTGGTGCGGGCAGGGGTGTGATCACGGTACCCGGGGCCGTGTCCGCCCGGCTGACGGCAACACCCTCCGCGACCGGATACCCTTTGACCTGACACGCGACGTACACCACAACAGCACACGCGGCCGAGGAGTCACCCGGATGAGCACCACCCAGAGCGACAGGCTGCGCGGATTGCTGGAGCCGCTCGTCGCCGCCAAGGGACTGGATCTCGAGGACATCGAGCTGTCCAAGGCAGGAAAGCGCCGGATGCTGCGCATCATCGTGGACTCCGACGAGGGCGTGGAACTGGATGCGTGTGCGGAGCTGAGCCGCGAGGTCTCCGACAAGCTCGACGAGACCGACGCGATGGGCGAGGGCGAGTACGTCCTCGAAGTGAGCTCCCCGGGCGCCGACCGCCCGCTGACCGAGCACCGCCACTACGTACGGGCCACCGGCCGCCTCGTGAAGTTCCAGCTGTCCGAGGGCGGTGACCTGGTCGCCCGCATCCTCGGTGTCGACGACGAGGGCATGGACCTCGAGGTTCCCGGCGTGAAGGGCCGCAAGGCGACCGCCCGCCGCATCGCGTTCACGGACATCGCCAAGGCGCGTGTCGAGATCGAGTTCAACCGCAAGGACAAGAAGGAAGAGGAGGCGTAGCCGTGGACATCGACATGAGTGCCCTGCGGGGTCTGGTCCGGGAGAAGGAGATCTCCTTCGACCTGCTCGTCGAGGCGATCGAGTCGGCCCTCCTCATCGCGTACCACCGCACCGAGGGCAGCTTCCGCCGGGCGCGCGTGGAGCTGGACCGCACGAACGGCCACGTCGTCGTCTGGGCGACGGAGGACCCGCGGGACCTGGAGGAGGGGCAGGAGCCCAAGGAGTTCGACGACACCCCGTCGGACTTCGGCCGGATCGCGGCGACCACCGCCAAGCAGGTGATCCTGCAGCGTCTGCGCGACGCTGAGGACGACCTGACCTTCGGCGAGTTCGCCGGCCGCGAGGGCGACATCATGACCGGCGTCGTCCAGCAGGGCAAGGACCCCAAGAACGTCCTGGTCGACATCGGCAAGCTGGAGGCCATCCTGCCCGTGCAGGAGCAGGTCCCCGGCGAGGACTACCCGCACGGCCTCCGCCTCAAGGCGTACGTCGTCCGGGTGGCGAAGGGTGTCCGCGGCCCGTCCGTGACCCTGTCCCGCACCCACCCGAACCTCGTGAAGAAGCTCTTCGCGCTGGAGGTCCCGGAGATCGCGGACGGCAGCGTGGAGATCGCGGCGATCGCCCGCGAGGCCGGACACCGCACCAAGATCGCCGTGCGGTCCACCCGTTCGGGCCTCAACCCGAAGGGCGCCTGCATCGGCCCGATGGGCGCCCGTGTGCGCAACGTCATGGCCGAGCTGCACGGCGAGAAGATCGACATCGTCGACTGGTCGGACGACCCGGCGGAGATGGTCGCCAACGCCCTGTCACCCGCTCGGGTGAGCAAGGTCGAGGTCGTCGACTGGGACTCCCGCTCGGCCCGGGTGACCGTGCCCGACTACCAGCTGTCCCTGGCCATCGGCAAGGAGGGCCAGAACGCCCGCCTCGCCGCTCGCCTGACCGGGTGGCGCATCGACATCCGTCCGGACACCGAGCACGGCTCGGGTCAGGACGGGGAATAAAACCGGTACCGGGCGGCGCTGTCGCCCGGTACACAGGTTCAAGACAACAGATCAAGACAGCAGATCGCGACAACGTCCGTTCGATTTTTCGCCCGAAGGGGTGAGGTCGGTACGGGGAGGTAGACTTAGGCGTGTCTGGCCGGACGCAAGCCCGCGCATGCCCCGAACGCACCTGTGTGGGGTGTCGGGAGCGAGCGGCCAAGAGCGAACTGCTGCGCATCGTGGCGATCGGGGACGAGTGCGTCCCCGATCCACGCGGTACGCTGCCCGGCCGGGGTGCCTACGTGCACCCTGCCGAGGTCTGTCTCGACAAGGCGGTCCGCCGCAGAGCGTTCCCCCGGGCCCTCCGGTCCCCGGGAGCACTCGACACGGCCGGGCTGAGCAGAGCCGTGGCCGTACAGGCCTAGGCGACACCGTAAGAAGCACAACGGCACGGGTCCCCGTGCGGTCAGGTACCTCGCGAGTTGGAAGTAGGTCGAGATTGCGATGAGCACTCGATGAGTACGCGATGAGTACGCCCATGAAGTAGCGACGGTCCGGCGCAACCCGGACCTAAAAGGAGCGAAGTGGCTAAGGTCCGGGTATACGAACTCGCCAAGGAGTTCGGTGTGGAGAGCAAGGTCGTCATGGCCAAGCTCCAGGAACTCGGTGAGTTTGTCCGTTCGGCGTCCTCGACGATCGAGGCGCCGGTTGTGCGCAAGTTGACTGACGCACTGCAGGGGCCCGGCGGCAGCGCCGGCAAGTCCGCTGCGAAGCCGGGTGCGCCGCGTAAGGCCGCCCCCGCCAAGCCCGGGGTTCCCACCCCGGGTGCCATTGCACGTCCCGCCGCCCCGAAGCCCGGCGCACCGGCCCCCAAGCCGGCCGCTGCCGAGGCTCCGGCCGCGCCCGCCCCGGTGACCCCGGCCGCTCCCGGCCCGCGTCCCGGCCCGAAGGCTCCGGCCGCCCCGAAGCCCGCTCCGGCGGCGCCCGTGGCGACCGAGTTCACGGCGCCCCCGGCCGCTCCGGCGCGCCCGGCGGCGACCCCGGGTCCGCGTCCGACGCAGCAGCGTCCGGCGGCTCCCGGCCAGGGTGCCCGTCCCGGCGCTCCGCGTCCGGGTGGCCAGGCCCAGGGTGGCCAGGCCCCTCGTCCCGGCGGCCAGGCCCCGCGTCCGGGCGCCCGTCCGGCCGGTCCCCGTCCGGGCAACAACCCGTTCACCTCCGGCGGCTCCACCGGCATGGCGCGCCCGCAGGCGCCCCGTCCGGGTGGCGCCCCGCGCCCCGGTGCCCCCGGCGCCGGCGCCCCCGGCGGTGCCCCGCGTCCGCAGGCCGGTCCCGGTGCGCCGCGTCCGCAGGCCCCCGGCGGCCCGCGTCCCACCCCGGGCGGCATGCCCCGTCCGCAGGGCGGCCCGCGTCCGGGCCCCGGCGGCAACCGTCCGAACCCGGGCATGATGCCGCAGCGTCCCGCTGCCGGCGGTCCCGGTCCGCGTCCCGGTGGCGGCCCCGGCGGTCGTCCCGGTGCCGGCGGTCCGCGTCCGGGCGGCGCCGGCCGTCCCGGCGGCGGCTTCGCCGGCCGTCCGGCCGGTCCGGGCTCCCGTCCGGCGGGCGGCGGCTTCGGCGGCCCGCGTCCGGGTGGCGGCGGCTTCGGCGGCGGTCCCGGCGGTGGCGGCGGCGGCCGTCCCGGCGGCTTCGGTGGTCGCCCTGGCGGCCCCGGCGCCCGTGGCGGTACGCAGGGTGCCTTCGGCCGTCCCGGCGGCCCGGCCCGTCGCGGCCGCAAGTCGAAGCGGCAGCGGCGCCAGGAGTACGAGGCCATGCAGGCCCCGTCCGTCGGCGGCGTGATGCTGCCCCGCGGCAACGGCGAGACCGTTCGCCTGTCGCGCGGTGCGTCCCTCACCGACTTCGCGGAGAAGATCAACGCCAACCCGGCGTCGCTGGTCGCGGTCATGATGAACCTCGGCGAGATGGTCACTGCCACGCAGTCCGTCTCCGACGCGACCCTCCAGCTCCTCGCGGACGAGATGAACTACACCGTTCAGATCGTCAGCCCGGAGGAGGAGGACCGCGAGCTGCTGGAGTCCTTCGACATCGAGTTCGGCGAGGACGAGGGCGGCGAGGAGTTCCTCGTGGCGCGTCCGCCGGTCGTGACCGTCATGGGTCACGTCGACCACGGCAAGACCCGCCTCCTCGACGCGATCCGCAAGACCAACGTGGTCGCGGGCGAGGCCGGCGGCATCACCCAGCACATCGGTGCCTACCAGGTCGCGACCCACGTCAACGACGAGGACCGCAAGATCACCTTCATCGACACCCCGGGTCACGAGGCGTTCACCGCCATGCGTGCCCGCGGTGCCAAGTCGACCGACATCGCGATCCTCGTGGTGGCGGCCAACGACGGTGTCATGCCGCAGACGGTCGAGGCCCTGAACCACGCCAAGGCGGCCGACGTGCCGATCGTGGTCGCGGTCAACAAGATCGACGTCGAGGGTGCGGACCCGACCAAGGTGCGCGGTCAGCTGACCGAGTACGGCCTGGTGGCCGAGGAGTACGGCGGCGACACGATGTTCGTCGACATCTCCGCCAAGCAGGGTCTGAACATCGACAAGCTGCTGGAGGCCGTGGTCCTGACCGCGGACGCCGCCCTCGACCTGCGTGCCAACCCGGAGCAGGACGCCCAGGGCATTGCGATCGAGTCCCACCTCGACCGCGGCCGCGGTGCCGTTTCGACCGTCCTCGTCCAGCGCGGAACGCTGCGCATCGGCGACACGATGGTCGTGGGCGACGCGTACGGCCGTGTCCGCGCGATGCTCGACGACAAGGGCAACAACGTCGAGGAGGCGACTCCGTCGACGCCCGTCCTGGTCCTGGGTCTCACCAACGTCCCGGGTGCCGGCGACAACTTCCTCGTCGTCGACGAGGACCGCACGGCCCGCCAGATCGCCGAGAAGCGCGCTGCGCGCGAGCGCAACGCAGCCTTCGCCAAGCGCACCCGCCGGGTGTCCATCGAGGACCTCGACTCCGTGCTCAAGGCGGGCGAGATCCAGCAGCTCAACCTCATCATCAAGGGTGACGCCTCCGGTGCCGTCGAGGCCCTGGAGTCCTCGCTGCTCCAGCTCGACGTCAGCGAAGAGGTCGACATCCGGGTCCTGCACCGCGGCGTCGGTGAGGTCACGGAGTCGGACATCAACCTGGCGATGGGCTCCGACGCGATCGTCATCGGCTACAACGTCCGCGCGGCCGGCCGTGCGACGCAGATGGCCGAGCGCGAGGGCGTCGAGGTCCGCTACTACTCGGTGATCTACCAGGCCATCGAGGAGATCGAGGCGGCCCTGAAGGGTCTGCTCAAGCCGGAGTTCGAAGAGGTCGAGCTGGGTACGGCGGAGATCCGCGAGGTCTTCCGCTCGTCCAAGCTGGGCAACATCGCCGGTGTCCTGGTCCGGTCGGGCGAGGTCAAGCGCAACACCAAGGCGCGCCTCATCCGCGACGGCAAGGTCGTCGCCGAGAACCTCACGATCTCGGGTCTGCGTCGCTTCAAGGACGACGTCACCGAGATCCGCGAGGGCTTCGAGGGCGGTATCAACCTCGGCAACTACAACGACATCAAGATCGACGACGTCATCGCGACGTACGAGATGCGCGAGAAGCCGCGCGTGTAAGCGCCGGGCACATCGCACCGTGTCGTGACCGGGGCCGGTCGGCGGATTATTTCCGTCGATCGGCCCCGGCCGTTGCGTGTACGGTTCTGGTGACCCTGTCGCCAGTCGGCCGGCAGGCCACCTAACCCGGACCGGCGGGACATCCGGAACTGCATGTACGTGGGGACTCTGTCCTTCGACCTGCTCCTCGGCGACGTCCACTCGCTGAAGGAGAAACGCTCCGTCGTCCGTCCCATCGTCGCCGAGCTCCAGCGCAAGTTCTCCGTGAGCGCGGCCGAGGTGGGCGACCAGGATCTGCACCGCAGGGCCCGCATCGGCGTCGCCTTGGTGAGCGGGGACACGGGGTACCTCTCGGACGTACTGGACCGCTGCGAGCGGCTGGTCGCGGCACGTCCGGAAGTGGAGCTGCTGTCGGTGCGCCGACGGCTCCACGGTGATGAAGACTGAATGCAAGGAAAGAAGGAGACGGACCAGTGGCCGACAATGCGCGGGCGAAGAAACTGGCGGACCTCATCCGGGAGGTGGTCGCCCAGAAGCTGCAGCGAGGCATCAAGGACCCGCGCCTCGGTACGCACGTGACGATCACGGACACCCGGGTCACCGGTGACCTGCGGGAGGCCACGGTCTTCTACACGGTGTACGGCGACGACGAGGACCGGGCCAGCGCGGCCGCCGGCCTGGAGAGCGCCAAGGGCGTGCTGCGCTCCGCGGTCGGCCGGGTGGCGGGCACCAAGTTCACGCCCACCCTCACCTTCGTGGCGGACGCCCTCCCGGACACCGCGCGGACGATCGAGGACCTCCTCGACAAGGCGCGGACCTCCGACGCCGCGGTGCGCGAGGCCTCCTCGGGCGCCGAGTACGCCGGCGAGGCCGACCCGTACAAGAAGCCCGGCGAGGACGAGGACGCAGCCGCCGAATGAGCAGCAACGCAGGGAAGGTGCCGGACGGACTCGTCATCGTCGACAAGCCGTCCGGCTTCACTTCGCACGACGTGGTCGCCAAGATGCGGGGGATCGCCAGGACCCGCCGCGTCGGCCACGCGGGCACGCTCGACCCGATGGCGACGGGCGTGCTCGTCCTGGGCGTCGAGAAGGCCACCAAGCTCCTCGGCCACCTGGCGCTCACGGAGAAGGAGTACCTCGGCACGATCCGCCTCGGCCAGAACACGCTGACCGACGACGCGGAAGGCGAGATCACCACCTCCGCGGACGCCTCCGGGGTCACCCGCGAGGCCGTCGACGGGGGCATCGCCAAGCTGACCGGCGAGATCATGCAGGTCCCGTCCAAGGTCAGCGCCATCAAGATCAAGGGCGTGCGTTCGTACAAGCGCGCCCGGGACGGCGAGGACTTCGACATCCCGGCCCGGCCGGTGACCATCTCCTCGTTCCAGGTCTACGACATGCGCGAGGCCGAGGCCGAGAACGGCACCAAGGTCGTCGACCTCGTGGTCTCCGTCGTCTGCTCCAGCGGCACGTACATCCGCGCCCTGGCCCGCGACCTGGGAGCCGACCTCGGCGTCGGCGGTCACCTGACCGCGCTGCGGCGCACCCGGGTGGGCCCGTACAAGCTCGACCGGGCGCGCACCCTGGACCAGCTCCAGGAGGAGCTGACCGTCATGCCGATCGCCGAGGCGGCGGCCGCGGCGTTCCCCCGCTGGGACTTGGACGCCCGGCGGGCCTCCCTCCTCGCCAACGGCGTGCGGATCGAGATGCCGGACATGTACGGGGCCGGCCGGACCGTGGCGGTCTTCGGGCCGCAGGGGCAGCTGCTCGGGCTCGTGGAGAGCAAGGGCGGCAAGGCGAAGTCGCTGGCCGTCTTCGCCTGATCCGTCGATCCGTCGATCCGTCGATCCGTCGATCCGTCCATCTGCTGGTCCACCGATGCGCCGGTCTGTCGTGACGTGGTGCGGTGAGCGCGCATCGTCCGCTGCTCACCGCTCCACCACCCCCCTCGGGTAACTCTCTATCCAGCCGGGCACCGGTATTCACCCGACCGAGCAGGCGCGCGGAGTGACTGGAGGGGGCACAAGGGGGCGCTTTTCCGCCGCACCGCTATTCGGCCGGCCGCCCGCGGGCTCGTGCGCGCCGGCCGCCCCGTCGGGCTCCCCGGCGCCTTCCGGTCGAGGTGACACAGAGTGCCCCGGAGCCCGACACCGATGCGGGGCCGCGGGCGCGGGCATGGCAGTCTTAGACGTGCAATCGGCAACGAGTACAGGGCCTACACGGTTCGGGCGAGGAGCGGTCACAGTGCAGCGCTGGCGTGGCTTGGAGGACATCCCCCAGGACTGGGGGCGCAGCGTCGTCACCATCGGCTCGTACGACGGTGTGCACCGGGGCCACCAGCTGATCATCGGGCGGGCCGTGGCCCGGGCGCGCGAGCTCGGCGTCCCGTCCGTCGTCGTCACCTTCGACCCGCACCCGAGCGAGGTCGTCCGCCCCGGCAGCCACCCGCCGATCCTGGCGGGCTACGACCGGCGCGCGGAACTGATGGCCGGCCTCGGGGTCGACGCCCTGCTGGTCCTGCCGTTCACGGCCGAGTTCTCGCAGCTCTCCCCGGCCGACTTCATCGTCAAGGTGCTCGTCGACAAGCTGCACGCGCGAGCCGTGATCGAGGGCCCCAACTTCCGCTTCGGCCACCGCGCCGCCGGGAACGTCGACTTCCTCCGCGAACTGGGCGGCACGTACGACTACGAGGTCGACGTCATCGACCTGTTCGAGCGCGGTACGGCGGGCGGCGGCGTGCCGTTCTCCTCCACCCTCGCCCGCAAGCTGGTAGCCGAGGGCGACATGGCGGGCGCGGCCGAGGTCCTCGGCCGTCCGCACCGCGTCGAGGGCGTCGTCGTACGGGGCGCGCAGCGCGGCCGCGAGCTCGGCTACCCGACGGCCAACGTCGAGACCCCGCCGCACACCGCCGTCCCCGCCGACGGCGTGTACGCGGGCTGGCTCACGGCGAACGGCGAGCGCATGCCCGCGGCGATCTCCGTGGGCACCAACCTGCAGTTCGACGCCACCGAGCGGACCGTGGAGGCGTACGCGATCGACCGCATCGGCCTGGACCTCTACGGGCTGCACGTCACGGTGGACTTCCTCGCGTACGTGCGCGGCATGGCGAAGTTCGAGTCGCTGGAGGGCCTGCTGGAGGCCATCGCGGACGACGTGAAGCGCGCCCGGGAGCTGACGCGGGCGTACGACGCGGAGTACGCGCAGCACTGACCGCGGCCCGACGGAACGAAGGCGAGGGCCCGCACCGTCCCCGGTTCCCCCGGGGTGGTGCGGGCCCTTCCTCTTGCTCCTGCGGTAGCTGGCGGTGCGGAGATCAGCCCAGGCGCGGGTCGCGCGGGGGCTGCTGGCCAGGGTGCGGTTGCGGCGCGGGCTGCTGCGGCCAGGGCTGGCCGGGCTGCTGCGGCTGGGCATAGGGCTGGCCGCCCGCGTACGGCTGCGGCGGCTGCTGGTACGGGGCCTGCGGTTGCGGTTGCGGCTGCGGCTGCGGCTGGGCATAGGGCTGGCCGGGCTGCGGCTGGGGCTGTGCGTACGCGGGGGGCTGTGCGTGCGGGGGCTGCTGGGCGTGCTGGGGCTGAGGGTGCGTGCCCCAGTGGTTCTGCTGGGCCTGCTGGGCCGCCCGTACGAAGTCCTCGGCCACGAGGGCGGCCAGGTCGAAGTACGCCTCGCGGGTCTTCGGCCGCATGAGGTCCAGGTCGACCTCGGCCCCGGCCGCGAGGTGCTCGTCGAAGGGCACCACGACGACACCGCGGCAGCGGGTCTCGAAGTGCTGCACGATGTCCTCGGTCTTGATCATCTTGCTGGTCTCGCGGACCCCCGAGATGACGGTGAGGGAGCGGGAGACGAGGTCCCCGTACCCGTGCGCGGACAGCCAGTCGAGCGTGGTGCTCGCGCTGCTGGCGCCGTCCACCGAGGGGGTGGAGATGATGATCAGCTGATCGGCCAGGTCCAGGACGCCGCGCATGGCGGAGTAGAGCAGCCCGGTGCCCGAGTCGGTCAGGATGATCGGGTACTGGCGGCCGAGCGTGTCGATGACGCGGCGGTAGTCCTCGTCGTTGAAGGTCGTCGAGACGGCCGGGTCCACGTCGTTGGCGATGATCTCCAGGCCGGACGGGGCCTGCGAGGTGAACCGCCGGATGTCCATGTACGAGTTCAGGTACGGGATCGCCTGGACCAGGTCCCGGATCGTGGCACCCGTCTCACGGCGGACGCGGCGGCCGAGGGTGCCGGCGTCCGGGTTCGCGTCGATGGCGAGGATCTTGTCCTGGCGCTCGGTCGCGAGGGTCGCGCCGAGGGCGGTGGTCGTCGTGGTCTTGCCGACGCCGCCCTTGAGGCTGATGACGGCGATCCGGTAGCAGGACATCACCGGAGTGCGGATGAGCTCCAGCTTGCGCCGGCGGTCCGCCTCGGCCGCCTTGCCGCCGAAGCGGAAGCCGGAGCGCTGCGGCTTGGGCTTCTGCTTGCCGCGCAACAGCCGGTCCGAGGACAGCTCGACGGCGGCCGTGTAGCCGAGCGGAGCGCCACCGGCAGCCGGGCCGGGCTGGTAGCGGGGGTCGTGCGGCTGCGGGCCGCCGGGCTGCGGGCCGCCGGGCTGCGGGCCGGGCTGGGCGGCCGCCGGCCACGGGGCGCCGGTACGGGGGTCGACGTACGGCTGCGCCTGCTGTTGCGGCGGTTGCGGCTGGGCCTGGGCGGCCTGCGGCTGAGGCGGTACGGGGGCGGGCCCGGGCGGCGGGAAGCCGTAGCCGTCCTGCGGCGCGGCGGGCGGGAGGGCGTACCCTGCCGCGGCGTCCACGGGAGCCTGGGACTGCGGCGGTACGGGGGCCGGGGCGGGCGGCGGGAAGCCGTAGCCGTCCTGCGGCTGCGCGCCGGCCGGCGGAACCGGCGGGAAGCCGTACCCGGCCTGCGGTCCCCCAGGGGTGGGGAACGCAGCCGGCTGCTGCGCCGGTTCGCCGGAGGGTGCGCCGGCGGGGGCCTCCAGGGCCTGGTGGGGAGCGGGCGCGGCACCGACGGGCCCGGCGGGTGCCGGAGCCGCGGGGACGGCGTCGGCCGGAGCGGGCGGGGCAGCCGGAGCGGGCGGCGCGGACGGGGCGTCCTGCGGCGCCGGCCCGGCGGAGGACTTCCCCAGCACGACACCGGAGCCGGACCCCGCCGCGGGCGGGGGCACGGGAACACCGTCGACGGGAGTGTCGGAGGGCGCGGGCAGCGCAGGCGCGGGCGCGGGTACGGGCGCGGGCAGCGCAGGCGCGGGTACGGGCGGCGCGGGTTCGATGTCCGCCCCGGACAGGTAGGACGGCAGCCCGGCCGCGGAAGCAACGCCCTGGGCAGGCACGCCCGTTGACCCGTCGGTCGGCGGGAGGGGCGTGGCCGCGGGCTCAAGGTCCGCCCCGGACAGGTAGGACGGCAGCCCCGGCGCCGGGGTCCCGTCGGCCGGCGGCAGGGGAGCCGGCGACGAGGGTGCGGGCACGGGCTCGATGTCCGCCGCGGACAGGTACGACGGCAGCCCGGGGGCGGGCTCGGGTGCCGGCGGGCTCGCCGCGGGGACCTGGTCGGACGGGCCCGCCGCCGGCGGAGCGGCGTCGGCCGGGGTCCGCGGGGCCGGCGGGGCCATCCGCATCGTCGACGGGGACGCCAGGTCCGACGGGCTGTGGGGCTCGAAGCCGCTGCCCTCGGGCAGGGCCGGCACCGGCGCGGCGGGGGCCGCGCTCTGCGTGTACCAGGCCGGCGGGGTGTAGTCGATGGTGAACTGGCCCGTCATCTCGGGCTCCGCGTCGGACTGATCGTCCGTCGGGACGTCCCACGTCCCGCCGCGCCTCTCGTTCCGATCGCCGCTCACTCGTCCGTCCTCCTGGTTCGTCGAACACTGGTCCGGCGCCCCTCGGCGCCGCGCCCACGCTCAGCCTAATCGCGCGCCGACGCCCGTGTCGGCCCCCCGCCGGACCGCCGGCCGGTCCGGGCGCGTCGCGGCCCCCCGGCACGGGCCCCGTCCGCCCACGTCACGGCCATGGTCGGGGCACGCCGCCCGCCCCGTCCGGGGCCGGTGCGGCGCCCGCCACCGGCCGTCCTGCCCACCGGCTGCGGCCTTCCTGAGCAGCCGTCACCGCCAGCGCCCGCCAGCGCCCGCCCGCGGGCGGCCTCTGCACGGTCAGTACGGTCAGTCGATGCGCCGGCTCGGCCCCAGGAGCCCCGTCTCCGCCTCCGTGCCCTGGGTCATCACGAACTGCCGGTCCCGGGGCGTGCACCACAGGGTGACGCCGTCGCCCAGAGTCGGCAGTGAATCCACCGTCTGCCGCGGCAGGTTCATCAGACGGCCGATCTGCTCCGCCTCGTCCGGGGACACCCGCTGGATCCCCGCCAGCGAGGAGTTCTGCAGCAGCCGCGGCGCCGTCGGACTCAAGTACGGCAACAGCGTCACCACCGCCTGCCAGGGCCCGGCCACCACGCGCCCGCGCGGAGGACGCATCCCGCAGTCGCGGATCACCAGCACCGGGCTGCCCGCCGAGGCGCCCTGCGGCGGTACACGGCCCACGTCGTGCAGGGTCACGCACTGCTGCCCGCCGCCCGCCGCCCGGGCCAGCGCGGACCACACCTGCGCGCGCCCGGTTTCCACCGCGACCCGGGCGCCCGTGGCCGCCGCGCGCAGTGCCAGCACCTGGGCGGTCCACACGCCGCCGATGAGCGTCACCTCGTACGGGGTGGGCCGGTTGATGCCGAGCACGGCCGCCCGCCCGTGCGCGTCCACGCCGATGACGACCCCGTCGTCGCCGACCGGCAGCGCCAGGTCGTCCAGGTCCACCGCGGGGACCGTGTGCCGTTCCCGGCGCGGGCCGACGAGCCCGAAGCCGCCCCCGACCGCGTTCCTCATCGCGCCCCTCCCAGCGGCAGCGAGGCCAGCAGCCCCGGCACCTGCTCGCGGTCCAGCCGGACCAGCCCGGTGCGCACGCCGCGGGCAGTCCGCTCCAGTTCCCGGCGGGCCGCCACCAGCTCCTCGTCGCTGCGCCCCGTCACCCGGACGTGCCCGGTCAGGGTGACGCCCCGCCGCTCCGCCGGGGCCAGCGTCAGGCTGAACGTGGTCGCGAGCGCCGGCAGCGAGGTCAGCAGCGCCACGAACTGCGGTAGGGCCGCCGTCCCCGAGCCGCCCAGCTGCGGCCAGCGGCCGATCCAGTACGTGGTGTGGCGCCGGTCGTCGCAGCGCCAGGTCCGCGGGGTCTCCTCCGTACGGCGACCGGGGCCCGAAGAGCGGCCCGCCCGGGCGATCGCCCGCGGGTTCGCGCACGAGGAGGTGGCCAGCGCGGCCGTCAGCTCCTGCTCGGTGAGCACGGCGGCCCGGAAGCCGGCGCCGGTCAACCGGCTCGTCAACTGGTCGGCCGCGCGCACCACGCAGCGCTGGGCGCCCGCGAGCCCGCCGCCGCGCGCGGCGACCGCCTCGGGGCACAGCTCGGGGTCGAGCTTGAGCGCGATCCAGGTCAGCCGCACCGCCGGGGTGCCCGTCTGCGCCTGGAGCGGCGCGTAGTTGCGGGTGGCCATCGACTGTGGGGGCAGGTGCGGGGCGGGCGCCGGCTGGGTGTGCTGCACCAGCTGTGCGGACTCCAGCCGGATGCCGTCCGTTTCGAGGACGTCCCGTACGAGGGCCAGCGGCAGCGGCCGGGCCGTCCGGTCGGGCCGCAGCGCGGTGGCGTCCGTGTCCACCTGGACGACGGCGGTCAGGAAGGTGCCGTCGCCGACCATGCCGACGGGCCGCCGGTCGCGGTCGCTGTACGTCATGGTCCGCAGAGCCGGATCGGCCTCGACGAGCGGCGCCAGCCCCGGCTCCGTGCCCGCGGGCACGGTGAACGCCGCGGCCCGCCGCTTGCGGGCGCGCAGCGCGAGCGCGCTGCCGATCCACTCGGGCAGGGAGCGCTGGTGGCGGCGTACGACGGCGAGGACCACGAGGACCAGCGCCAGCACACCGGCGGGAACCAGCAGCAGAGGCTCCACCACCCAGGCCACCAGCAGTGCGGCCGCGGCCGTTTGGAGCAGGACCAGCTGTTGCAATCGGAACGGGCCGAAGCGGCCGGGGCTCGGCTCGGGAGTCGGTGTCACCCCGCTGCGTACGGGTGCGGGAGCGCCCGCCTGCGGCTCCGTCGCGGTGGCCGTCACTCGCCCACCTCCCCTTTCTCCCCCGGCTACCGCCGGGAGGTGCCCCGAGGACCAGATCCCGTGAGTGCCGGGGCGGTGCGGTACTCGCCGCGTGACCCCGGATTCTCCCCATTCCGCCCCAACAGGCCCTGATCGCCCGGTGTGGAAGGCTGTGGAAGGCACTGAGCGGCGGCCTCACCCTACCCGCCCCGCCCACCCCCTCGATCAAGAGGCATAGTAGGTCCCCGGTCCGACGAACGAGGCCCGGGGACCGCAGTCGCCGACCGGGTCGTGCGGGGAGAAGCAGACGGTCATGGCATCACGGCGTGATGAACTCAACGCGTACACCTTTGCGAAGCGGCGGACGGTGGCCGCGTTCCTCCAGCCGTCCGCGACGGGCTCCGAAGAGGGCGCGCCACGACCCCTGCGCGCGGTCGTGCCGGGCCTCGTGGTGGGTGCGGTCGTCCTCGCCGGGTTCGGCGCCTGGGGCATGTTCAAGCCGCAGGCCCCCAAGGGCTGGGACGAGCCCGGCACCAAGGTCCTCGTCGGCAAGCAGTCGACGACCCGGTACGTGGTCCTCACGACGAAGGCGAACGGCAAGGACCAGACCCGCCTGCACCCGGTGCTGAACCTCGCCTCCGCCCGGCTCCTCCTGGACCCGCAGAAGTTCAAGGTCCTGCAGATCGACGACAAGGTCCTCGACGCGGGCAAACCGCCGCGCGGCCCCATCATCGGCATCCCGTACGCCCCCGACCGGCTGCCCGCTCCGAAGGACGCCGGCAAGGCCAAGCGCTGGGCCGTCTGTCAGGCGCCGGGCGGCAACGGGAAGTCCGTGCAGACCGCCACCTTCGTCCTCGCCGACCGTGAGGCCGGCATGATGGACGACGCGCGCAGGCTCACCGACAGCCAGATGCTGTACGTACAGAGCACCGGCGGGGCCAAGGAGCGCTACCTCGTCGACGGCGCGGGCACCAAGTACAAGTTCCCCGAAGGCACCGCCGACGCGGGCAAGATGACCAACGCACTGGTCGGCAATACCGGAGCCACCCCGCAGCAGGTCACCGAGCAATGGCTGGCCACCCTCAACTCCGGCGACGAGCTGGCCTTCCCGCAGCTGCCCGCCACGGCCGGCACCAAGGCCGACGTGCCGGGCCTGGGCAGCGCCGACAACAAGGTCGGCATGGTGCTGCGGGCCCAGACCGGTTCGGGCGCACAGCACTACGTGGTGCTGCCGGGCAAGGTCGCCCCGGTCTCCGACTTCACGGCCTGGCTGCTGATATCGGCGCCCGCCACCGACAGCCTCAACATGCACGGCAAGCCGCGCGAGGTCGACCTCCAGGCGCTCAACCCCGAGCAGACGCCCTTCCGGGGCGAGGCCCGGTGGCCGGCCCGGAAGACCGCCCGCATCAACCAGGCACCGTCCGGCGACGCCGCCGCGCAGGGCGCCGGGCCCCGCGACACCGTCTGCAACGTGCTCCGCTCCGTCGACGGCCAGGGCAACCAGACCCTGAGCACCTGGGCCGGCACCGGCTTCCCCGTCGACATCACCGCCAGCGGCACCAGCGCCTACGTCACGCCCGGCTCCGGGTTGCTCTACACGCAGGTCCAGGGCAAGCAGACCACCGCGGGCGGCGCCCTGTTCCTCGTCACCGACACCGGCCTGCGGTACGCCGTCCAGGCCAACGGGGACAGCGACGCCGAGAAGTCGAAGATCGGTGCCCCGGACCAGCAGGGCGCCGGGAACGGCGGCGAGGTCCGGCCCGAGGCCAGCCAGGCGCAGATACGTCTCGGCTACGGCGGGATCACCCCGGCCCTCGTGCCCATCGCGTGGTCGGAGTTCCTCTCCAAGGGGCCGCGCCTGGACACCAACTCGGCGCGCCAGCCCCAGGGCTCGTGAGGAGGACGCCGATGACCCCCTCCCCGTACGGGCGCCGCGCACTCCTCGCCACGGCCGTCGCCCTCGCCGCGGCCTGCGGTACGACCGCCACCACCACGACCGCTTCGGCCGTCAGTGCCACCGCCACCGTCACTGCCGCCACCACCCCGGGTGACCCCGCCGCCCGGCCGCCCGGTGCCGCGGGCCCGGCCCTGCGCCCCGACGGGGCGGGGGAGTGCACCTTCCCCATGAAGAAGCAGATCGCCGACCGCCCCTGGGCCCTCCAGCGGCTCCTGCTCGACACGCTCTGGGCCCGGACCAAGGGCAAGGACAAGGACGGCAAGCCGGTCCGCGTCGCCGTCATCGACACCGGCGTGGACCGGGTGAACCCGCAGCTCAGCGGGGCCCTCGACGTTGCATCGGGCAAGGACTTCATCGACTCCAAGGGCGGCGACGGCACGGCCGACACCGTCGGCCACGGCACGAAGGTGGCCGGCATCATCGCGGCCCGCCCGCAGGACGGCACCGGCTTCGTCGGCCTCGCCCCGGAATCCGTGATCATCCCGATCCGGCAGAACGACGGGCAGGGCAAGGGCAACGCCCTCTCCCTCGGCCAGGCCATCGACCACGCCGTCGCCAAGGGCGCCCAGATCATCAACATCTCCCAGGACACCGACGTCCCCCTGACCGCCGACACCGAGCTCGGCAAGGCGGTCCAGCGGGCCGTGGACGCCAAGGTCCTGGTCGTCGCCTCCGCCGGCAACGACGGCGCGAGCGGCCAGAAGCGCAAGACCTACCCCGCCGCCTTCCCCGGCGTCCTCGCCGTGGCCTCCTCGGACCGCAACAACGAGCGGGCGGTGTTCTCCCAGCCCGGCGACTTCATCGCGGTCGCCGCGCCCGGCGTCGACATGGTCTCCACCGTGCCCGGCTTCGGTCAGTGCATCGACAACGGCACCAGCTTCTCGGCGCCCTACGTCGCCGGCGTCGCCGCCCTGCTGCGCGCCGAGCACCCGGACTGGTCCCCGCAGGAGGTGGTCTGGCAGATCCAGAGCACCGCCGAACGCTCGGTCAACGGCCGTGACGACTACGTCGGTTGGGGTGTCGTCGACCCGGTGCGCGCCGTCACCCAGGACCAGGAGCGGCCGAAGGCCCCCGTACCGGACCCGGGGCCGCCCCCGGCGGCCGCTCCCGAGGCGGCGGAGCTGCGACTGACCGAGACCGCGCAGGAGCGGGACGAGCGGATCGGCACGTACGCTCTGGGAACCGGCGCCGTGCTGATCGCCGTCATCGGTGGGACCGCGACCGTCGTCCGGGACGCGCGCAGGCGCCGCGGCCGTTTGCAGTGAACGGTCACGGTTCATCGACGGATGAGGGCCACTGGTGTTTGGGCTGTGACATGAACTGGCTAAAGTGACACCAGCTTCACGACTGTGATCGGGGGATCGCGTGAGGCGGAGGGCGAATTTCCCGGTGGGTGAGGCACTTTCGCACCCGGAACGTCCGCTCCGCTGCGCAATCCGCCGGTTCTGCCGGCGAATTGAGAAGTGAGGAGCTTCGGATGAGCAACAACTTCGGACTTGCGGACGATCCGATCGTCCAGGCGAAGAACAAGATCGAGCAGACGGCCAACGCCGTCACCACCCAGTCCCGGGAGCTGGCCGACATCCTCGCCACGGTGAGCGCCGGCTGGACCGGTGTGGGCGCTTCCGGCTTCGTCGACGCCCAGTCCGTCGTCAACGAGGACCACGACGAGATCCGCCGCCTGCTCAACGTCCTGCACAACGCGGTCGCCCAGACCAAGAACCTGAGCAACGCCCAGGACGACGAGGTGCGCGCCGCCTTCAAGGCCATCCAGTCCGAGTCCGGCAAGCAGAACACCTCCGGCCTCAACGGCATCTGACCGGCCGCGTCGTTCCCCACCTCAAGCCCAGCGCAGCGCGAAGGAGAAGATCATGGCAGCCAACGACGGGGCGACCCGGGTACGGTACGAGAGCGTCCAGGAGATGGCCAACCGCATCCGCACCGTCTCCAAGAAGATCATCACCGACCTGGAGGAGATGGAGCGGGCCCTGAAGGTCGTCACCGACACCTGGGACGGTGAGGCGCACACCTCGTACGTCGAGCTCCAGGGCAGGTACAAGGGCAAGGCCGAGCACATGAAGAACAAGCTGGAGCAGGTCGCCCAGCTGATCGAGCGCGGCAAGGGCGACTACCGCGCCACCGACGTGAAGGCCTCCCGCCTGTTCACCGAGTCCTACTGAGCCGCCCGAGCCGCACCGGCCCGGTACGCGCGGAAGGGGCGCGCCCACAGTGGGCGCGCCCCTTC